>NZ_JBHUQX010000016.1:0-44196 GCF_042674225.1 Streptomyces sp. NPDC056948 | reverse complement strand
CTCATGGTGTATCCGACACAGAAGGCGACCATGAAGCCGAGATACCAGGCGACCTCGTTCAACGACATCAGCCGCCCGCGCCGGCGGGCCGGGGCGAACTCCGCGAGCAGCGGCCAGCCCACCGAGTAGTCGGCACCGATGGCCACGCCCATGAGCAGGCGGACGACGAACAGTTGCCAGGCCGAGTCGACGAAGAACTGCAGAACCGAACCGACGAGAAACAGGGCCAGGTCGATGGTGAAGAGCGGCTTGCGGCCGAACTTGTCGGCCAGCCAGCCCCCGAGCGGTCCGCCGATGAAGATGCCGATCAGGGCCGACGCTCCGATCAGGCCTTCCCAGAGCAGCGACATGCCGAGCTCGTCGGAGGCGGCGCCGATCGCCGTGCCGATGATGCCGAGGATGTAGCCGTCGATGAACATGCCGCCGACGATCACGCCGGTCATCCTGGCCATGAAGCGCCGTTTGTCGACCGGCGGCCTGGTCGGCCTCGTCACGGCCGGTTCGGCGTTGCGGATGGTGGTCACGCTTCAGTCCTTCCTGAGGTGAACATTGCGGCCGGGCTCGTCCGCACCGCGGCGGGGAGGGGTCACGTGCGACGCCGCGGCTGTCAGAAGAGGGGGGCGGACGCGGCAGTGGGCACGCGTCGCACGGGTGGTGCCGGCGTACTGAAGCCACTCACCAGAGGGTGTTCGGATAGTGAGCACTCCGACCAAAATTTTGGGAAGAGTGGCACGAACGAAGTGACCCGTCAAGGCTGCGGACATGCTGCCAACGCTGGCGGTGCAGGGGATGAGGAGCCGTGCACGGGTCTTGACAGCCGGGCTACGGGTGCGGCCCACTGTCCGGTAGAAAGTGAACGCGACGTTCGTTAAATGGATACAGGCGTTCGCGCTGACGCATGACGCGGTGCCCCCGGCCAAGGAGAAACAACGTATGCAGACGTCCGAACTGCGCGAGATCGCCGAGCTGCTGCGCACCGCGCGTGAGAACGTCAAGGCGGTCACCGCCCCGACGACGACCTGGCCCGGCCTCGACGCGGACAGCGCCTTCGAGGTCCAGCGGATCAACGCGGAGGCGGCCGTCGCCGGTGGTGACCTGGTCGTCGGCTACAAGCTGGGGAACATCGCGAAGGTGATGCAGGACGCCTTCGGCCTCGACCAGCCCGACTACGGCCACCTGCTGGCGTCGTCGTTCGCCTACGAGGGCACCACGCTCGACCGGGAGCGCTTCATCGCCCCGTTCGTCGAACTGGAGCCCGCCTTCCTTCTCGGTCGGCCGCTTCGTGGCCCGCACGTCACGGTCGCCGATGTCATCAACGCGGTCGACCATGTCGTGCCTGCCGTGGAGATCATCGACTCCCGGGTCGAGAACTGGGCGATCGGCCTTCCGGACACCCTGGCCGACAACGGCTCGACCGGAGCGGTCATTCTCGGTGGCACTCCACGCCGGCTCACCGACCTTTCCCTGAGTGACACCCGGGGTGTTCTGCGGTTGGACGGCCGCCCCGTCGTCGAGGGGAACACCAAGAACATTCTCGGCAACCCGCTCGCCGCGGCCGCGTGGGTGTGCAACCGGCTCGCCGACTACGGCATCGGCTTCGAGGCGGACCAAGTGCTCCTTCCCGGCAGTTGCCTCCAGGCGGTGCCGATGAACGAGGCGGGTCGCTGGTCGGGCACGTTCGAGGGGTGGGGAACGGTCGAGTTCGACGTCTCAGGCGGCTGACCGCCAGTCATCACCGGCAGGGGTTCGAGCCCAGCGGGGCGGAAACAGAAGGAGATTCATGATCGAGCAGGCAGCGCTCCGCGAAGAGCGGACGGACGGCGTCGACGAGAACGCGGTCGAGCAGGCGGATGTGGTGGTCGTCGGAGCCGGCGTCGCCGGCCTCGTGGCGGCCCGCGAGCTCAGTCGCCGGGGGCTGCGGATCGTCGTTCTCGAAGCGCGCGATCGGATCGGCGGCCGGACCTGGACCGACCACCGCCTCGGGCGGGACCTGGAGATCGGCGGTACCTGGCTCCACTGGGTCCAGCCGCACGCCTGGGCCGAGGTCACCCGCTACGGACTGGCCGTCACTCGCGGTCCCCGGGCCCAGGAGACCTACTGGCTCGCCGGTGACGAGGTGCGCCGCGGGACTCCGGAGGACTTCATGCGGCTCATCGATCCCGGCATGACGCGGCTGCTGCAGGACACCATGACGTGGATCCCGCGTCCTGACGAGCCGCTGACCGTGCCGGAGTTGACCGAGGCAGACCGGCTGAATCTGCAGGAGGTACTCGACCGGCTGGAGCTGTCGGTCGACGAGCGCAACGCCAACGAAGCAGCCTGGGTAGGCCACTTCAACGCTCCGCTCGGCCACTGCGCCTACACCGCCGCGCTGCGCTGGACGGCCGCGACGGCAGGCTCCTGGCACCTCATGCACGAGGCTTCGGCGATCTTCCGGCTCGCCGGTGGCACCCGAAGCCTGGTGGAGGCCATCGCGGCCGAGGCCGAGGCCGAGATCCGGCTGAACTCCCCGGTCCGCTCCATTCGCCACCACGCCGGCGGCGCCGAGATCACCTACGGCGACGGCAGGACCGTCGCCGCCCGACGCGCGGTGATCACCGTTCCGCTGAACACCCTGCACCAACTCGACATCACCCCCGCTCTCCCCGACGGCAAGCTCAACCCCAGCCTGGAGAAGACAGCTTCCCGCGGCGCCAAGGCGTGGATCCGCGTCCGCGGCCCCATCAAGCCGTTCTTCGCCTACTCCTCACAGCACCACCCCCTGTCGGTCGTCCGCACCGAGTACCTCGGCGAGGACGACGCGGTCCTGGTCGCCTTCGGGGCCGATGCGTCGCGTATCGACGTCAACGACCCCAAGGCCGTCGACGCGGCCCTGAAGGTATGGCGAGACGACCTGGAAGTCCTCGACACCGGCGGACACGACTGGATGGCCGACCCCTACTCCCAGGAGACCTGGCTGATCCAGCAACCGGGCCAACTCACCCGCTACCACCGGACCCAACAGGAGAACACCGGAGCCCTCCACTTCGCCGGCAGTGACTACGCGAACCTGTGGGCGGGTTTCATCGACGGCGCGGTGGAGAGCGGGGTCCGCGTGGCCCGGCGGATCCGGGCCGATCTGAGCAGTGGGTGACTTCGCCTCGACGCCAACGCCTGCCCGAAATCAGGAGCCGTAGTACGGGTTCGCGGCGACGTACCCGGTCTCGCACTCGGCCGGCGTTCCGGGTGCGCTGCGGCACAGGGTCATGGTGAGGCTCTTGATGCCGGTCGGGTCGGTGGCGGCGATGTTCTGGAAGTCGGTGGTCGTGCCGCAGCCGTCGGTGTTGTGGTTGTCGCTCAGGGCGTGGGCGGCGCCGGTTCCGGTCTGGATGGTGAGGGTGGCGTAGACGGACCGGTCGTCGCAGGTCTGGTCGGCGACGGCGAGGGCGCCGTTGTGGAAGGAGTTCCGGTCGACCCAGGTCATCTGGATGTGGGTCCGGTCTCCCCAACTCGTGGTGAAGTCGCCACTGGTGGTCTCCGCCCAGCCCTGGCCGGCGGTCCCCAGTGTGAGCGCGGTCGTGGCGGCGACGACGAAACCTGCACGGCGCATGTACATGCCTCCTCAGGCGTAGCGGCCAGGTGCTCTGCCGCGTATGTCGTCAATCCTCGACCGCTCCCGGCAGTCACTTCTCGCGAAGGGCCGCCAAACGCGTGAGCTGCTCGCAAGGAGAGCCGCTCGCGGAGACCGTCGCTATCCGCGTCGGTCAAGGCGTCGCCACTCGCGTCCGCCGTCGCGCGAGATCCAGAGTCCTTCGCCCTTCACCAGGTCGTACGTCGCCGTCGTCGCGTCCGCGATGCCGTAGAGAGTCGTGCCGTCGGCCGTGAGTGACGTGAAGGTCGCCGGCGTCCTCAGTTCGTGAAAGGTGCTGTTGGTGCGGTCGGCGGCGAGCCAGTAGCGGCCGCCTTCCTCGCCGACGAGCAGCCGCCCGTCCGCGAGCAGCTCCAGGACCAGCGACTCGGGGCCACGCGTCAGGTCCCTCCAGGGAATGCCGGCGGCGAGGACCGTCTGCCAGTGGCCGCCGCCGTCCGTCGTCATCAGCAGGCCGCGCACGCGTTCGCCCCGGGTGAGGGACAGCGCCGCGGTGCCGCCCCGCGCCGCCAGGGTGCCACCTGCGTACGGCTTCGGGACGGCCGTGGAGCCCAGGGTGCGCCCGTCGCGCTGCCGTACGACGCGGTCGGGGTCCTCGGTCAGGGGCTGGTTCAGGCTCCAGATCGTGCCCCGCTCGTCGACGGCGAGGCGGATGGCGTCGTCCGGCACTCCGGCCGGGGGCGCCACGGTGCGCGTGGCGGGGCGGTAGACGAGGGTCGGTTCCAGCTCGGCGAGCAGGATGTCGCCGGGGCGGGTGCGCTGCGCAGTGTTGGTGACGAGGACCTTGTGCCGCTTGCCTCGTACGTCGAGGGCGTACGCTCCCTCGGCCCCCTCCCCCGGCGGCACCCGGACGAAGCCCCCGCGCACCCCCTTGAACGTGGCCGGCGCCGCTTCCGCGTCCGTGTGTTCCGCGTGCTCGGCGACCGTACGGCCGTCGGGGCCGACGATGCGCCAGGCGGTGGCGGCCGGTCCCTCGTCGTCCTCGACGTTGCCGGCGTCGTAGGTCAAGAGCAGCGAGCCGTCGTCCGCGCGGACCACGCCGGTGGGCGCGCCGGCCGCCTCGATGACGTCGGCGGGGCGGGGGTGAGGGTCTTCGATGACGCGCTTGTACGTCGTCTCGCGGCCCCCGGAGGACGCGTCGTCGGTGCCGCCCGGGCCGCAGGCGGTCAGTGCCAGCGCCGCCATCGCCGCGGCCATGAGCCCGACCGGCCGCCTTCCGGGTCCCCTCCGACACGCCATGGCCACATCCTCACATGAGGCGGCGGTCGCGGGCCTCGGCGTCGGTCAGCCCGGGGCCGTACGTGATCACCAGCCCTCCCGGGAAGGGCACGGGGCCCGCCATGTTCCGGTATGGCGGGCCCCATGTGGTCGCAGATTAGGCGGAGTTGGGCGGACGAAGGTGGAGGGCGTATTGCGGTTCCGTGAAGCCGTTCGGGTCCTGCCGAGCGGGCCCGTCCGCGATGTGTACGGCCCAGTCGAGGATCTGTACCGCCGCCCCCGCCGCCTCCAGCCCTCGGCAATGGGCGTGGTGCCTGCGGGCGATGCCGTCCAGGTCGAGATGGCGGCCGAAGGCGGGGTGGGCGGCGAGCCGTCGGGCGTAGGTCCACAGGTGCGGATGGTCGGCGATGCGGTGGACCGCGGCGGCGTCCAGGTGCAGTCGGTGCACGGTGTCGAGCTGGACCAGGGCCACCCACAACCGCACGTCGGCGGCGGTCAGTTCATCGCCGAGGACGAAGTCCTGGTCGGCGAGGCGCCACTCCAGCGAGCCCAGGACCCGGAGGAGGGAACTGAGGGCGGTGTGGCGCGCCGCGTCGTCGGTGTCGGCCTGTCCGGCGTGCTGTGCGGCCTCGTTGATGCGGTAGTCACAGAGACGCTCGACGGCCTCTATCTCCTCCTCCGCGCCGTGCGGGTAGAGGACGGGCCGGTCGGTGCCGTCGTCGCCGAAGCACCGGGCCAGGTCCCGGAGGATGTGCGAGGAGTGCGTGGTGACGATCCGCCCGGTCCAGGTGTCGCTCAGCACCGGTGCGAGGGCTGGTCCGGGATGCCGGTGCGAGCTGGCCTCGTACAAGGGGCTCAGGGCGGAGTGTCCGCCGTCGGGCAGGTCGGGGAGGGCCGGCAGCAGCACGACCGGGAGGGTGTCCTCCAGGCCGAGCAGGCTGTGGGTGATGGCGATCCGCAGACAGTGGGGGCAGGACAGCGAGAGGTGGAGACGGTAGCGGCGCGGCACGGCGTAGTAGCCGCTGTTGGCGTCACAGCCGATCCTGCCCCGGAACGGCGGCGGTGAGGGGAGGGACGGGACGGTGGTCAGGGGTGCGGCGGGCATGTGTCTCCCTGGGTCCGGGTCCGGCTTGTGGTTCTCGGCGGTGCGGCGGGCTGGCGGCGCACGTAAGGGGACGGGTGCGCGGCGGCGTCGGCGCATACCCGTGCGCGGCGGAGGTGCGGTGCCGGTGGGGCACCGCCGGTTCAGCGGAGAGGGCTCGCCGCGCTGCAGACGCGCAGGAGATCGATGTGCCGGCGGGAGGTGAGGAGCAGAGACCACCGGCCCGCGCGCGACGCGCGGTCGGCGGGCGGCTCCAGTCGCTCCATCATTTCCTACCGATGCACTAGGAATCTCTGCTCTGGAGTGTCAGGCGGCTTTCCCGCCACGTCAAGAGGGCCTGCACATGCCCCGGCGCCTCCCCCTCCCTCCTGCCTCTTCCCCTGCCCGGTGCCTCAGCCGTTCGCCAGCTCTCCGAGCAGCTTCCAGGTGCGGTGTCGGTCGGCCTCGGTGCCCAGGTCCGTCGTCGTGAAGACCACCTCCGTCGCCCCGGCCTCCCGGTATCGGGCGATCTCGGCGGCGACGACCTCCTCGTCCCCGATCACAGCCTGGTCGACGGCCCGGGTGTACTTGGCGCCGAGCGCGAGCCCGAGGTGGTAGTGGCCGCGGGTCGCCGCCTGGGCGGTCTGGGCCTGACTGGAGATGAGCAGCGGGTGGCGGCCGAAGACGGGGATGGCGGAGGTCCCGACGTGCAGTCCGGGTACCTCGCGGCCGACGATCGCGGCCAGTGTGGGTGAGTCGTAGGCGAAGGTCTGCCCGAACCAGGCGGAACGCAGTCCGGCCTCGTGGGCTTCCCGCGCCAGCCGCACCGTGCCGTCGATCTCGTGGTGAAGGGGAAGCGCTACTCCGATGGCCATACCAGGGCAACCGGCCTGCTCGCGACCGGCATTCCTGTTCGCGCATGACAAGCTCATGACCGCCTTGTAACGAGGCTTCCTTTTCCTGGTGGCTCGGCTACTTTTCGGGCCATGCAGCGTTCCGCAAACCTGACGACGCGAGGTCATGTCGACCTGAAGCGTGTGTGCTCCGCTGCGTGTCATCAGGCTTGAGCGCTTCCTGCTGCTCGCCGCCCTCGGTGTGGCGCAGCACCGGCCCACCACATCTCGAGGAGACGACACCCCCATGTCACGTACGACCGGCGGCCGCAAGCCGCTGCACCTCAACGCGTTCCTCATGTCCACCGGACACCACGAGGCCTCCTGGCGGCTCCCGGAGAGCCCGGCGGAGGCGAACGGCGACATCGAGCACTACAAGAACCTCGCCCGGATCGCCGAACGCGGCAAGCTGGACTCGCTGTTCCTCGCCGACAGCCCGGTGCTGATGGGCGACCCCGGCAGGCGGCCGGCGGCCAAGCTGGAGCCGACCGTCCTGCTGACCGCGCTGGCGGGGGCAACCCGGCACATCGGCCTCATCGCCACCGCCTCCACCAGCTACAACGAGCCGTACAACCTGGCCCGCAGGTTCGCCTCGCTGGACCATGTCTCCGGCGGCCGGGCCGGCTGGAACATCGTCACCACCGCGGGCGCCGACGCGGCCCGCAACTTCGGCCTGGACGACACGCCGCTGCACAAGGACCGCTACCGGCGGGCCGCGGAGTTCGTCGAGGTCTCCACCAAGCTGTGGGACAGCTGGGCGGACGACGCGGTGGTCGCCGACAAGGAGCGCGGCGTGCACGCCCTGGCCGAGCGGGTGCGCCGAATCGACCACGTCGGTGAGTTCTTCCGGGTCGAGGGACCGCTGAACGTCCAGCGCCCGCCGCAGGGTTACCCGTTGCTCGTCCAGGCCGGCTCCAGCGAGGACGGCAAGGACTTCGCCGCCCGGTACGCGGAGGCGGTGTTCACCGCGCAGCAGACCCTGGAGGAGGGCATCGCCTTCTACAAGGACGTCAGGCAGCGGGCGCGACTGCTCGGCCGCGACCCGGACGGCATCAAGATCCTGCCCGGCATCGTCCCCGTCATCGGCGACACCGAGGCGGAGGCGCTGGAGCTGGACGCGGAGCTCGACCGGCTCATCGTCCCCGAGTACGCCAAGCGGCAGCTCGCCCAGACGCTGAAGCTCGACCCCGAAGCGCTGGACCTCGACGCTGAACTCCCCGAGGACCTGCCCGGAGAGGACGAGATCCAGGGCGCCAAGAGCCGCTACACCCTCGTCGTCGAACTGGCGAGGCGCGAGCGGTTGACGGTGCGTCAGCTCATCGGGCGGCTCGGCGGCGGCCGCGGCCATCGCACCTTCGCCGGTACGGCGGAGCAGGTCGCCGACACCATCGAGCACTGGTACGACAGCGGAGCGGCCGACGGCTTCAACATCATGCCCGCCGTGCTCCCCTCCGGCCTGGAGATATTCGTGGACCGGGTGATGCCGATACTCCAGGAACGGGGCCTGTTCCGCACCGAGTACAGCGGCTCCACCCTGCGAGCGCACTACGGTCTCCCGCGCCCCGCCAACCGGCTGTTCGACACCGTCGGCTCCGGCGAGGGCCATATCGGCGTCGCCCTGACGGCGGGGTGACCGCCACGCCCTGGACCCGGGCATCAACTGCGTCGCCACCGGGACGTGTACTCCGCGGGCGAGTCCGAGACCATCGTCGGCACGGCCCTGGCCGGTGGGCGGCGCGACAACATCGCGCCGGCCACCAGGTTCCACGACCGCGTTTCATCGCAGCGCCGTCGTCACCAGCCCGCGGATCTCTTCCGTGGCCCGGGCCGCCCGTCAGGCCGGCCGGATGGGCCGGCGACCGACGCACCCTGCGGCCGTCGCCCTGCGCAACGCGGCCCTCCGTCCGGCGCCCTCCCGAGCGACCGTCCACGCCATCCTGCGCCACGCCGACCGGACGCCGCCGAGCCTGGACCGCACCGGGCCGACCAAAGCACGCGGCAGTCCTGAACCTGTGCGGCGGGCGTTTCTCCGCGTGGTCAGCGCTGAAGAGACGTGAGGAAGCCTTCGAGCAGTGTCGCCACGGCTTCGGGGGCTTCCACGGGGAGCAGGTGGCCCACCCGCACGCTCGGGGAGGACGCCGCACGCGGTGTCCTCGACTATGTGGCTCCGGTCGGCGAGAACCCGGAGACGGTGGGAGAACCACTCGGCACCGTGTCCGGTCCGATAACCGCGGTACTCTCCAGGCCGGGCAACTTATCGTTGCGGTCATGGTCTTCGAGTCGACGACAGAACCCACCCTTTTCCACGCGCCGTTCCGCGATCAGTTCGAGGTCTTCCTCGATGAGCATCGTTCCGCGCTGCACGACAGTCTCAACGGGCTGACCGAAGAGCAGGCGCGCCGGTCGCTGGTCCCGTCCAAGACCACCCTGCTCGGCCTGGTCAAGCACGCCACGTTCGTCGAGAAGGTCTGGTTCGATGAGGCGATCACCTGCCGGCCCCGCAGCGAGATCGGCATTCCCGGCTCGCCCGACGAGTCGTTCGACCTCCACGACGACGACACGATCGCCTCGGTCCAGGATGCCCATCAGCAGGCGTGCGCGGCGTCCCGCCGAGCCACGGAAAAGCTGACGCTGGACGACCTCCTCCAAGGCAACCGCCGGGGCCCGCTGCCCCTGCGCTGGGTCTACCTCCACACGCTGCGCGAGCTGGCCCAGCACTGCGGCCACGCCGAGATCCTTCGCGAGCAGATCCTCAGCGACGTCCCCGGCGACACGATGCGCCACGGCTGATCCGGAGCGCCGACCAGAGCACCGCCCCCGGGTCCCGTAAGGTCAACATCGTTGCACCGCACAGGACTTGGGAGGCGGAGACATGGGGCGTGACAAGCTGATCCGGCCGGTGCCGGAGCTGTTGCGGCAGCACGCCGAGGTGGCCCCGCGGCGGGTCGCCTACTCCGACTCCTCGCGCAGTGTCACCTACGCGGAACTGGAGCGACGCACCCGCTCGCTGGCCTCGTACCTGACGACCCGGACAGCACTGCGCGGCGGCGACCGCGTCGCGATCTGCCTCGGCAACTGCGTGGAGATGGTGGAGAGTTGCCTCGCCGTGCTGCGGGCGGGGATGGTCGGCGTGCCGCTCAATCCGCGGTCCTCCGACGCCGAGCTGGCCCACTTCCTCCAGGACAGCGGTGCCGAGTTCGTCATCACCGACGCCGCGCATCTCGCACAACTGCGACGCCTGGGGCCGCCGTACGACCGCCTGGTCGTCCTGGTCACCGGGACCGGCCCGGTCCCGGACGGCGCCGCGCTGTTCCTGAGCGCGGTCGAGAGCGGCGCGTCCGCGGAGATCGACCTGCTCGGGCTCGACGATCCGGCCTGGATGCTCTACACCTCCGGCACCACGCACCGGCCCAAGGGCGTGCTGTCCACGCAGCGGGCCGCGTTGTGGTCCGTGGCCGCCTGCTACGCCCCGATCTTCGGCCTCTCGCCCGACGACCGGCTGCTCTGGCCGCTTCCGCTGTTCCACAGCTTCAGCCACTCGCTGGCGATCCTGGGCGTGACCGCTGTGGGCGCGAGCGCCCGGATCGCCGGTGAGCTGCTCCCGCCGGGCGGGCTGCGGCAGGAGCTGCTCACGGCGCACGAGGGGCTCGGCGGTCCCTTCACCATGCTGGCCGGCGTGCCGACGACGTATCACCGACTGGTCGACTCGGCGGGCGAACTCCCGCAGGCGCTGCGGATGTGCGTCGTGGCCGGTGCGCCGAGCGGTCCCGTTCTGCGCGCGGCCGTGGAGGAGACGCTCGGGGCGCCGCTGCTCGACGCGTACGGCAGTACCGAGACCTGCGGCATGATCGCGGTGAACCGTCCCGACGGGCCCGGAGTCGACGGTTCCTGCGGGGTGCCCGTCCCGGGCATGGACGTACGCCTCGTCGACCCGCGCGGCGGCGAGGACGTCCCGGACGGGGCCGAGGGCGAGGTCTGGGTGCGCGGGCCGAGCCTGATGACCGGGTACCACGGGCAGCCCGAGGCGACGGCCGCCGCGCTGCGGGACGGCTGGTACCGCACCGGCGACCTCGGCCGCCGCGTCGAGCACGGTCATCTCCGGCTCACCGGCCGGGTCAGCGAGTTGATCATCCGCGGCGGCGAGAACATCCACCCGACGGAGATCGAGCAGGCCCTCGCGCAGTGTCCGGGCGTGTCCGAGGCCGTCGTCGTGGGTGCGCCGCACGACGTGCTCGGCGAGGTGCCGGTCGCCTTCGTCGTCCCGGGTCCGGACGGGATCGACACACGGCAGGTGCTTGCCGAGTGCCGCACCCGGCTGGCCGACTACAAGGTGCCGGCCGAGATCCACGAGATCGCCGCCGTCCCGCGCACCGCGTCCGGCAAGATCGCCCGGCACGCGCTGGCCGTCCCGGCTCCGGCCACGGTCGGCACCGCCCCTACCGCCCTGCGCGAGCGGCTCCTGTCCCTCTCGCCCGACGACTGGGAGCGCGCGCTCCGCGAAGCGGTGCTCACCGAAACGGCCGAGGTCTGCCGGCACACGCCCGGCGATCTGCCCGACGCGGACAGCCCTTTCGCCGATCTCGGTATGACGTCCGTCGGCGTCGTCGAGCTGGTGGACCGGCTCGGCGAGCTGACCGGCCTGAGCCTGCCGTCGACGCTCGTCTTCGACCACCCGACACCAATCGAGGTGGCCCGGTACCTGCGCGTGGCGCTGTTCGAGGGCGAGCCTGACGACCACCCACGTGCGCCCCGTGCACAGGACCGGTCCCCCGACGACGATCCCGTCGTGATCGTCGCCATGGGCTGCCGGTATCCCGGTGACGTCGACTCCCCGGAGGATCTGTGGGAGTTGGTGACGCAGGGCCGGGACGCCATCTCGGCGTTCCCGACCGACCGCGGCTGGGACCTGGACGCCCTGTACGACCCCGATCCCGACCGGATCGGCACGTCGTACACGCGACACGGCGGATTCCTGCACCGGGCGGCGGAGTTCGACGCCGGGCTGTTCGGGATCTCGCCGCGCGAGGCGCTCGCGATGGATCCGCAGCAGCGGCTGCTCCTGGAGACGTCCTGGGAGGTGTGGGAGCGCGCCGGAATCGATCCGGCCTCGGTGCGTGAGAGCGACACCGGCGTGTTCGTGGGTGTGATGTACGGCGACTACTCCGCCCGCTTCGGCCGCTCCCACGAACTGGAGGCGCACCTGGGGCTGGGCTCGGCGGGCAGCGTGGCCTCGGGGCGGATCTCGTACGTCTACGGTCTGCGCGGTCCCGCGATCACGGTCGACACCGCGTGCTCGTCCTCGCTGGTGGCGCTGCACTGGGCGGCGCGGGCGCTGCGCTCGGGCGAGTGCTCGCTGGCGCTGGCCGGCGGGGTCACGGTGATGGCGACGCCCAAGCCGTTCCTCGCCTTCAGCCGGCAGCGCGGGCTGTCGCCGGACGGGCACTGCAGGTCGTTCTCGGCGGCGGCCGACGGTACGGCCTGGGGCGAGGGCGTGGGCCTCGTCCTGCTGGAGCGGTGGTCCGACGCGCGGCGCAACGGCCATCCGGTCCTGGCCGTACTCCGCGGCTCCGCGGTGAACTCCGACGGCGCGTCCAACGGGCTCGCCGCGCCCCACGGTCCGGCTCAGCGGCGGCTGATCGCACGGGCGCTGGCGGACGCGGGGCTGCGCGCTGCTGACGTGGACGCGGTGGAGGCCCACGGCACCGGCACCAGGCTGGGCGACCCCATCGAGGCGGGGGCCCTGCTGGCCACGTACGGACAGGACCGCGAGCAGCCACTGTGGCTCGGCTCGGTCAAGTCCAACCTCGGGCACACGCAGGCGGCGGCCGGAGTCGCCGGCGTCATCAAGATGGTGCAGGCCCTACGGCACGGCGAACTGCCCCGGACCCTGCATGCCGACGCGCCCTCACCTCATGTCGACTGGTCCTCCGGCCGCGTGGAGCTGCTGACCGACGCCCGGCCCTGGCCGGCCTCGGACCGGCCACGGCGTGCGGGGGTGTCGGCCTTCGGGATCGGCGGGACCAACGCGCATGTGATTCTGGAGGAGGCGCCGGAGAGGAACACGACGGAGGCCTCCCCCGAGACGGTGGCGGTGCCGCCCGTGCCGTGGCTGCTCTCCGCCGCCGTTCCATGGTTGCTCTCGGCCGCCGACGAACCCGCCCTGCGCACCCAGGCCCGCCGGCTCGCGGCCGAAGTGGCGAACCGGCCCGGCCTGTCGCCCGCCGACGTCGCCCACTCGCTGGCGGTGTCGCGCTCCGCCCTCCCCCATCGCGCGCTCGTGCCGGCCGGTGACCGGGCCCGGACGCTGGACGCGCTGAGCGCGTTCGCGCAGGGCCGGGAGGCACCGGGAGTCGTACGAGGGCTGGCGGACCCGGAGATCCGTACGGCCTTCCTGTTCACCGGGCAAGGCGCCCAGCGCCCCCGGATGGGTGCCGAACTGCGCGCCGCCTTCCCCGTGTTCGCCGAGGCCTTCGACGAGGTCTGCCGGCACCTGGACGGCCGTCTCCCCCAGCCGCTCAGCGCGGTGCTGTCCGCCGAGCCGGGCTCACCGGAAGCGGCTCTGGTGGACCGTACGGACTTCACCCAGGCCGGGCTGTTCGCCTTCGAGGTGGCGCTGTTCCGACTGCTCGAGTCGTGGGGTGTGCGAGCCGACCGCCTGGTGGGCCACTCCGTCGGCGAGCTGGCGGCCGCGCATGTCGCGGGCGTACTCGATCTGCCCGATGCCGCGACGCTCGTCGCCGCTCGCGGCCGCCTGATGCAGGCACTGCCCGACGGCGGCGCGATGGTGGCGCTGGACGGGACCGAGGAGGAAGTCATCACCGCGCTCACGGAGTTCGGGCCGCAGGCGGCCGTCGCATCCGTCAACGGGCCCCGCTCCGTGGTGATCTCGGGCGCGCGGGACGCGGTGCTCGCCGTCGCGGCCGGCTTCGAGGCACGTGGCCGCAGGGCCGTACGGCTGCGGGTGAGTCACGCCTTCCACTCGCCCCTGGTCGAGCCGATGCTCGACGAGTTCCTGGGCGTGGCCGGGGAGTTGACCTTCCGGCCGCCGCGCATCTCGATCGTCTCCACCGTGACGGGCCGGGCCGCCGAGCCCGCGGAACTGTGCTCGCCCGAGTACTGGGTGCGGCACGCCCGGCTGCCCGTGCGCTTCGCCGACGCCGTGCGCCGGCTCGCTGACGACGGGATCTCCGCCTACCTGGAACTCGGGCCCGGGCCCGTCCTCACCACGGCGGCCACCGACTGTCTGCCCGACGCGCTCACGACCGGCTCCGTTCTCGCCGTGGCGACACGAAGCGGTGCGTACGAGCCGGAGACGCTGCTGTCGGCCGTGACACGGCTGCATGTGGCCGGGGCCCCTGTCGACTGGACGACGGTGTACGCGGGGTCCGGCGCGCGCCGCGTGGATCTGCCGACGTACGCCTTCCAGAGGCAGCGGTACTGGCTGGACGCGCCAGGCCCGGCAGCGGCCGACGGCGGAGCCCTGCTGGGCCCGGCGTTCCCGGTGCCGGACACCGAGCGGACGGTGCTGACCGGGCTGTTGTCCCTCGCGACCCACCCGTGGCTCGCGGATCATGTCGTCACCGGGAGGGTCATCGTGCCGGCGACGGTGTTCGTGGAGATGGCCGTGCGGGCGGGAGACGAGGTGGGCTGCGGCGCGGTCGATGAACTGGTGCTGCTGGCGCCGCTCGACCTGCCCGGTTCCGCGGGGGTACGGGTCCAGGTCGTGGTGGGTGCGCGGGACGACTCGGGCCGGCGGACGGTCGACGTCTACTCCCGGCCGGAGGAGTCCGCCGAGGACGCCTCATGGACCAGGAATGTCACGGGCCGGCTTGGCCGAGGCCGCGCCGCGCAGGACGAGCTGACCCAGTGGCCGCCCCAGGGCGCCGAGGCGGTGGACCTGACCGGCGCGTACGCCACCCTCGCCGACGCCGGGCTCGCCTACGGGCCTGCCTTCCAGGGGGTCGGCGCGCTCTGGCGGCGCGGCGACGACGTCTTCGCGGAGGTGGGGCTGCCCGCCTCGCACACCTCGGAAGCGGGCCGCTTCGGACTCCACCCGGCGCTGTTCGACGCCGCGTTGCACGCGCCACTGCTGGCCACGCCCGCGGACACCAGCACGGTCCGGGTGCCGTTCGCCTGGAGCGGCGTGAGCCTGCACGCCTCGGGAGCCACGGAGTTGCGGGTCAGGGTGACGCCGACGAGCCCGGACACGGTCTCGCTGACCCTGGCGGACCCGTCGGGCCGACTCGTGGCACGCGTGGACTCGCTGGCCACCAGGGAACTCCCGGCCGACCGGGCCGACATGGCAGACGACATCGTACGGAGGGCTCTGCTGCGCCCCGAGTGGGCCGCCCTCGATGTCTCCGGCGACGCCGATGAGCGCGCCTGGGTGGTACGCGGGCCGGACGAGCTGAACCTCGCCGAGTTCCTGCCCGGCGCCGTGAACCCCGAAGTCGTCGCCGTCACCGCGATCGCCCGTGCCACCGGCCCCGATCCGCTCTCCGCCGTACACGAGCTGACCGGCCGCGTACTCAAGGCGCTCCAGGACTGGCAGGGCGATCCGGGCACGGCGGGCTCACGGCTGGTGGTCGTGACGCGGGATGCCACCGGGCCGGTGCCGGACCTGGCGGGTGCGGCGGTCTGGGGGCTGGTGCGTGCGGCGCAGTCGGAGCTGCCCGGCCGTGTGGTCCTGGTGGATGTGGACGGCCGGCCCGAGTCGCTGCGGCTGCTGCCGTCGGCGATCGCCACGGGTGAGGCGCAACTGCGAGTGCGGGAGGGGCAGGTGACGGTCCCGCGACTGACCGCGGCCGGTGATGCCTCAGGCGCCAAGGCTCCCTTCGACGCGAACGGCACGGTGCTGATCACCGGAGGCACCGGCGCGCTGGGCGCGGAGCTGGCACGTCACCTGGTCGCCGAGCACGGCGTACGGCATCTGCTGCTGACCGGACGCCGTGGGCCGCAGGCACCCGGGGCCCCGGAACTACGCCGCGAGCTGGAGGAGTTGGGAGCGCGGGTCGCCGTCGTCGCCTGCGACGCGGCCGACCGTGCCGCCCTGGGCGAGGTGGTCAAGCGCTGCGAGCCGCCGTTGACCGCCGTGGTGCATGCCGCCGGGGTGCTCGACGACGGTGTGCTGGACTCGCTGACGCCCGAGCGGATGGCGGCCGTGCTGGGGCCGAAGGCCGACGCGGCCTGGCATCTGCACGAACTGACCCGGGACATGGAACTTTCGGCGTTCGTCGTGTTCTCCTCGGTCTCCGGTCTGCTGGGCCGGGCGGGCCAGGGCAACTACGCGGCAGCGAACTCGTTCCTCGATGCCCTCGTCCAGCGCCGCGCCGCCGAGGGGCTTCCCGCGGTGTCGCTGGCGTGGGGCCCGTGGGAGCACGCGGACGGCATGGCGGCGGGGCAGCCCTCCCAGCACCCACAGCGCACACGGCGCACACAGGCACCTGACGTGCTCGTGCCGCTGTCGACACAGCAGGGCTTGGCCCTGTTCGACGCCGCGCTGCGTTCCACGGAGCCGGTCCTGGCGCCGATCCTGCTGGACCGGGCAGCGCTGCGGTCCGATGCGGGGCACCTGCCACCGCCGTTGCGCGGGCTCGTCCGCCAGAATCGGCCGACCGTCGCGGGGACGCCCTCCGGTTCCGCCGGGTCTTCCGGGTCCTCCGGGTCCTCCGGGTCCTCCGGGCAGATGCTGGAGCCGGGAGCCTGGCGGAAGCGGCTGGCCCCCGTACCTCCCGGTGAACGGGAGGCGGCCCTCGTGAAGCTGCTGCGGGCCGACGTGGCCGCGGTGCTCGGATATCCGCACGCCGACGCGCTCCCGGCCGGCAAGACCCTCGCCGACCTGGGGTTCGACTCGCTCACCGCCGTGCAGATCCGCAACCGGCTCAGCATCGCGCTGAAGCTCCGGCTGTCGGCCGCGGTGGTGTTCGAGCACCGTACGGCCGACGAACTGGCACGCCATCTGCTCGGCCTGCTGGACGGCGAACCGGCCGCCGCTGCGGCCCCCGAGGTCACGGAGGCCACGGAGGCGGTCGGGTCCGCGGGGGCCGAGCGACAGGCGTACACCCTCTCCTCCCTGTTCCGGACGGTCAGTGCCGCCGGCCAACCGGTGGCGGCGATGCACCTGCTCGTCACCGCGTCCTGGGCGCTGCCCACCTTCCCGGCCGCCCAGGGTCGCGAGCACGCGCTGCCCCCGATCCGCCGCTCGCACGGCAGCTCCGGCTCCGGAAGGCCGACGGTCGTCTACTTCCCGGCCTACCATCCCTCGCTCGCGTCGGACGGCGGGGACTTCCCTCGCTTCCACCGCGCGTTCCAGGGGGACCTGGGCGTTCTGGAGTTCCCGCATCCCGGGATCGGCGCCGGTGCCGCCGTACCGGAGGACCGTGCCGCGCTGGCGCGTACGCAGGCCGAGAACGTGCTGCGGCACGTCGGGGACGGGCCCTTCGTGGTCGTAGGACGGTCGGCGGGCGGCAATGTGGCGCATCTGGTGGCCCACCGGCTGGAGAGCATGGGCCGGGCACCGACCGGTCTGGTGCTGCTGGACACCTACCACATCACGCCGGACAACAGCGGCAAGGACTGGCTGCTGTCCCTGGGCGCCCCACCGCCGCAGGACAACGGACGGCCCCTCTTCACCGGGGACGACGACAGCGCCCTGGCGGCGGTCGGTGCCTACAACCGGATCTTCCTCGACTGGGACCCCGAGCCGGTCGCCACGCCCACGCTCCTGGTGCGCGCGCTGCGGCCCACACCCGCCATGGCGGCCTCCGCCGACGCGGACCACTGGCGGACGTCCTGGCCCGCGGCACACGAGGTCGCGGACGTCCCCGGAGACCATCTGACGATGATGCGGGAACACGCGGAGACCACCGCGTCGGCGATCCGCACCTGGATCGAGGCGCGCACGACGAAGGGAGACCAGTGAGTCCGGCCCATCCCCCGCAGGACTTCGACGTCATCGTGGTCGGTGGCGGCCCGGCCGGGTCGACCGTCTCTGCGGCCGTCGCCCTGCACGGCCATCGTGTCCTCCTCGTCGAGAAGGAGACCTTCCCGCGGTACCAGATCGGCGAGTCCCTGCTCCCCTCCACCGTGCACGGCGTGTGCCGGATCCTCGGTGTCGAGGACGAGATGGCACGGGCGGGCTTCAAGCCGAAGCGCGGCGGCACATTCCGCTGGGGCCGCAACCGGGACCCCTGGCAGTTCTCCTTCGCGCTGTCGCCCCGGCTGGCCGACCCGACCTCGTTCGCCTACCAGGTCGAGCGGTCCCGCTTCGACGCGATCCTCCTGGACAACGCCCGCCGGGTCGGGGTCGACGTACGGGAGGGCTGCCGTGTGACCGGCGTACTCGCCGACGAGGAGCGGGTCCGCGGGGTGCGCTGGACCGGCCCCGACGGCGAGATCCGCGAGGCCGCCGCCCGGTACGTCGTGGACGCCTCCGGCAACGGCAGCAGGATCCACCCGCACGTCGGCGGAAAGCGGATCTACTCCGACTTCTTCCGCAACATCGCCGTGTTCGGCTACTTCGCCGGCGGCGCGCGGCTCCCGGCACCGAACGACGGCAACATCTTCTGCGCCGCCTTCGACGAGGGCTGGATCTGGTACATCCCGCTCCGGGACGACCTCACCAGCGTCGGAGCCGTGGTCGCCCGCGAGAACGCCGAGGCCGTCCAGGGGGACCCGGCGACCGCCTGGCGCCGGCTGATCGACGCCTGCCCGGAGATACGCGACCTCCTCGACGGCGTCCCGCAGGCCACGGAGGCGCCCTACGACCAGGTCCGCGTCCGCAAGGACTGGTCGTACTGGAAGGCAGAGCTGTGGCGGCCCGGCATGGCGCTCGTCGGAGACGCGGCGTGCTTCGTCGACCCGGTGCTGTCCAGCGGGGTCCATCTCGCGACCTACGGCGGACTGCTCGCCGCCCGGTCCATCAACGGCTGCCTAGCCGGAACCCTGGACGAAGACCGGCTGTTCGCCGAGTTCGAGGCCCGCTACCGGCACGAGTACAGCCTGTTCCACGAGTTCCTGGTCTCCTTCTACGACATGCACCAGGACGAACGGTCGTACTTCTGGAAGGCGCGCAAGGTCACCCATATCGGCACGACGGAACTGGAGGCGTTCGTCGAGCTGGTGGGCGGTCTGGCGTCCGGCGACGCGTCGCTGACCGGGGCCGGACCTGCGGGCGAACGGCTGACCGCGGTCGCCGACGACTTCGAGCGAGCCGTGCGCCGCCTTCCCGACGCCGACGACCTGCGCAATCCGCTCTACGAGTCCGAGACCTTCCGGCAGGTGTTCCAGGAAGGGACCGTGCTGCAGGAACGCGGGCTGTTCGGCGGCCCGCTGGAGGACGAGACGCCGCTGCTGCCGGGCGGTCTGGTGGCGTCGGAGGACGGGCTGTCCTGGGTCGACCCCGCGCCGTAGGAATCACGTGGTCACCGCCGTGAGATACCCCTTGCCCGAATGTATAGCCTCATGCAGAGTTCTTGGTGCGTGAATAGCGGCCAACTGTCTGGATCGAGGGGTGCTCGGGTTTGATCTCGTCTCAGATTGTGGACACTCCCAGGGGTGTCGACCACGGCTCGGCTCTCGTCGCTCTCGACGGCACCGGTCTCGGTGTGGCGGACGTCGCGCGGCTCGCCCGCGGGACCGCGCGGCCGACACCCCTGAGCAAGGCGATGCGGCGCATGGAGGAGTCCTGGAACGCCGCCCGGCAGATCGCCGCGACCGGCCGTGTCTACGGCCGCTCCACCGGCGTCGGCGCCAAACGGAACGAGGACGTACCCACCGGCGCGGACGCCGCACACGGTCTGCGGCTCCTGCGCAGCCACGCCGGCGCCATCGGTGAGGAGCTCCCCGCCCGTCAGGTACGCGCGATGCTCGCCGTACGGGCCAACCAACTGCTGGCCGGAGGCGCGGGGCTGCGGCCCACCGTCGTGACGGCGCTGTGCGAGGCGCTGGAGAGCGGGGCGTACCCGGTCGTCAACGAGTTCGGCTCCGTCGGCACCGGCGACATCGCGGCCCTGGCGCAGGCGGGGCTGGCCCTGGCAGGGGAGCATCCCTGGCGCGGGGGCACCCCGCCGGAGCCTCTGCCGCTCGACAACAACGACGCGCTGGCCTTCATCAGCAGCAACGCCCTCACCCTCGGCCAGTCGGCTCTCGCCCTGCACGAACTGCGCGGGCTGCTGGAGGCCACGCAGGTCGTCGCCGCGCTGTCACTGCTGGCCACGGACGGCTCGCACGAGGCCTACGCCGCCCCCGTACACGCCGCCCGGCCGCACCGCGGATGCTCCGAAGTCGCCCGCCGTATGCGAGAGTTGATCGGCGCGGCCGATCGTCCGACGCCGCCGCTGGACCGTCTCCAGGACCCGTACGGCTTCCGCTGTCTGCCCCAGATCCACGGCCCGGCCCACGACGCGGCGGACGCCCTGGAAGAGGTCGTCGCCGTCGAGATCAACGCGGCCGCCGAGAACCCGCTCATCTTTCCCGAGGACATGGCCGCCTACCACCACGGCGGCTTCTACCAGGCCCAACTCGCCCTCGCTCTGGACCACTTCAGGCTTTCACTGGCGCAGGTGGCCCGCCTGTCGACCTCCCGCCTCGCGACCCTGAACGAGCCCACCTACACCCGTCTGCGCCCCTTCCTCTCCGACCAGGAGCCCGCCTCGTCCGGCGTGATGATCCTGGAGTACGCCGCCGGGGCCGCACTCGGTGATCTGCGGGCGTTCTCCGCGCCCGCGTCGCTCGGCCACGCCGTACTCTCACGCGGCGTCGAGGAACAGGCCAGCTTCGCCTCCCTGGCCGCACGTCAGACACTGCGCGCCTGCGGCGCGTACCGTCTCGTCGTCGGCTGTGAACTCGTCGCCGCCGTACGGGCATTGCGCCAGCGCGGCCTGAGGCCCGAGCCGGGGCTTCCGGTGACCCACGCGCTGGAACTCGCCGGATCGGTGCTCGACGAGAACCATGCCGACCGGCCGCTCACGGACGATGTGACGGCGGCGGCCGCACTGCTCGACCGGTTCACGGACATCTGGAGGAAGGGCGCGTGAGGGTTTTCTGCGGCCGAGACATGGGAGATGCCCACGCATGAGCACGCCACCGTCGCCACCCGCAGCGGAGCGACCTGACGGATCACCCGTCCGGATCGGTGCGCTCGTTCCGCTGACTCGTCCTGGCTGGGCGGAGGCGGGCCGACACCTGCTCACCGGACTCGAGTTGGCCGTATCCGAGGTCAATGACGCCGGCGGGATCGCCGGGAGACCACTCGAACTGGCGGTCCGGGACACCGCCGCCGATCCGCAGAAGGCCGCCGCGGCCGTAGCCGAATTGGCCGGCCTGGGCGTGGCGGCCGTGGCAGGCGAGTATCACAGCGTCGTCGCTCGCGCCGCTGCCACCAGGGCCGACGCCGTCGGCCTGCCGTTCCTCTGCTCGTCGGCGGTTCTCGACGTGCTCACCGAACAGCCGACGGAATGGGTCGCGCGCCTCTCCCCGCCGCAGTCCCACGGCTGGCAGGTCTACGCGGACTTCCTCCTCGGCGCGGGCCACACCCGTATTGCCGTGGCGACCCAGCCGAGTGTCTACTGGGCATCCGGGACCCGCATACTGCGGGACTGTCTCGCTCCACGCGGCGGCACCGTCATCGAACTCGACATGAGCGCCCTCACCCCCACGGCCGTGAGCGACGCACTCGTCGACCATCGCGCGACAGCCCTCCTCCTGCTGGTCGGCCACCCGGAGCCGGCCGTGCCGATCGTCCGGTCCGTCCGACGCGACCGGCGCCTCGCCGAGATTCTGATCGGTGCTCCAGCCGGACAACCGGAGTTCGCCGAATGGGCGGAGTCGCTGGGCGACGACGGCGCCGGGATCCCGTTCCTGCGTTACCTGCCCGAGCGCCTCAGCCCTCTCGGCCAACGAGTCGGGACGACCCTCCGCGAGCGGCTGGCCGAAGCGCCCTCCTTCGTCGCCTTCGAGGGCTACGACACGATCGCCGTCCTCGCCGACGTATTGCGTTCGCACGGCACGGACCCGCGGCGCATCGCCGAATCCTGGCCGCGTGTCGCGGTCGAAGGCACCCGCGGGCGGATCCGGTTCACCCGCACGCCGGGCATCAGCGTCTGGCAATGGGCCGGGCCACCCATCCAGGTCGTCGATCGAGATCCAGCGGAACCCGATCGCTTTCGGATCCTTCACACCGGCTGAGGGACTGGTCAGGGGCCCTCGCTGAAGGTCGGATCCACGTCGGTGTGCAGCAGGTCGTGGTCTGAGTACGGGGTGGTGTGCACTCGGTGCTTGAGCGCGGCGATGCCTCGCAGGAAGACATAGTCGAACTTGCTGCGCCAGTCGGTGGTCGGCTTGCAGGTGCCGGCGGACGAGGGACGGCAACCGGGATCCGTATCCGCGGCCAGTGCCCAGATCGGGGCGAGTTCAGGAGCGTCGGGCACGGCGTTGAAGTCGCCGAGAACGATCGCGCGGTCGTGCCGGGCGACGTCCGCGGCGAGCACGCGGGCCTGGTCCGCTCGGACTGCTTCCTGACGTCGTTGGGCGAGGTGGGTGTTGAAGACCCGGACGGGCTGGCCGCCCACCATGGTGGTGACGGCCATGTACCCACGGTCCTCGGATCCTCCGTCGGGGTACTCCACCTCGACGGTGTCCGTCATCGGTGCCGCGGAGAGGACCGCCTGGCCGAAGGCCCCCGGATTCCACGGCGCTCCCCCGCAGCGGCCCCAATCCTGAAGCACCGTCCCGTACTCGACGTGGTACTCCAGCCCGTGAAGGCTCTTCAGATACTCCCGGATCCTCTCGACGTCGCGCACGCACGCTTCTTGCATGCCGACGACCTGAGGCGCGTACGTGGCGATCTCCGCCGCCCGGCCGACGTTGCTCGCATCGCAGGGGTTACAGATGTTCCACGTCATGACCCGGTTCGGTACGACATCCCTGACGGCATCGACGGGCACGGACCTGCCGAAGAGGGCACCGCTGGGTGCACTGGGTCCGACCAGCACCATGCATGCCGCGACCACGGCGCCCGCGAGCAACCGTGTACCCCTTACGAGCACCATCGCCTCCTCCATGCGGATACATGCGGCATCCGACGTCTCCATGCAGAGGTTATGGGACGGGGCTGTGAGCGACACGTGCTTCTGATCCTTCAGCAGGCGCCTCACCCCTCCCCCTCGGGCTGCGCGCACGCGCCTCCTGGCAGGCCGCAGCCGACGCGGCCGTGGTGCGCGAAGCGCGCGAGAACCCTTGCGCGATTCGCGCAGCCGTGCGAGCGTTTCCCCGGCGTCGACGCCTGTCACCCCGGGACGGCGACGCCACCTGCGCATTCCGCGCACCAGGCGCACTTCAGACGCACATCCGGCGTCCGACAGCCACGCGTCACGAGGCAGCACCCGCCCATGCCCCGTCCCGGCCCCGCTCGCACCACCCGCCCCGGAAGGAAACGCCGTGACTGTCGGCATCCAGCTCCCGCACGTCCCCGTCCCGCTCTCGCGGCTGGTGCTCGGCACCATGACCTTCGGCGACACCGTGGACCGCTCGACGGCCGCGTCGATGCTGGACGCTGCGCTTGATGCGGGTATCACGGGCGTGGATACCGCGAACGGTTACGCGGGTGGTGAGAGTGAGCGGTTGCTGGGGGAGCTGCTTCCGGGGCGCCGGGAGCGGATCGTGCTGGCCACCAAGGCGGGTATCGCGCATCCCGACCAGGGCGATCACGCGCCCCTGTCGCCGGCCGGACTGCGCGCCGCGCTGGACGGCAGTTTGAAGCGGCTGGGGACCGATCACGTGGATCTGTTCTATCTGCATCAGCCGGACCGTGCGACGCCGCTGGCCGAAACCCTGGCGACCGTCGCCGAGTTCGTCGCCGAGGGCAAAGTGCTCGCTCTCGGCGTCTCCAATTACGCGGCCTGGCAGATCTGCGAACTCGCCCGCACGGCCGACGAGGTGGGCGCCCCGCGCCCGGTGATCGCCCAGCAGCTGCACAACCTCCTCGCGCGGCGTGTCGAGGAGGAGTACGTCGAGTACGCGGCCGTCAGCGGCCTGCGCACCATGGTCTACAACCCGCTCGGCGGCGGCCTGCTCACCGGCCGCCACACCTTCGAACAGGCCCCGGACAGCGGCCGTTTCGGTGATTCCAGGCTGGCCGCGATGTACAGGCAGCGGTACTGGAACGAGGACCTGTTCCGTGCCGTCACCGACCTCACCCGTATCGCCTCCGACGCGGGCCTGCCGCTGACCGCTCTGGCCCTGCGCTGGCTGCTGGAGCGCCCCTCCACCGACGCACTGCTCCTGGGCGGCTCCAAGGTCGAGCAGCTGCTCGCCAACATCGCCACCGCTGGCGACGGTCCGCTGCCCGCCGAGGTGCTGGCCGCCTGTGACGAGGTCGGCGCCCGTCTGCGCGGCCCGATGCCCGCCTACAACCGCTGACCACACCCCCACCAGCTAGGGAGACCCTCCTCATGGCAACCGGCCGCACCCCAGCCGAGTTCACCACCGCCCTGCGCGCCCGCGAGCAGCTCATCGGCTACTGGTCCCTGCTCGACTCACCCATCGCCGCCGAGCGCCTGGCCCGCCTCGGCTACGACTACCTCGCCTTCGACGCCCAGCACGGACTCTTCGGCTACCAGGGCATGCTCAACAACCTCCTGGCCACCGACACCAAAGACAGCACCGCCGTCGGCATCGTGCGCGTCGAAGCCAACGACCCCACCTACATCGGCAAAGCCCTCGACGCCGGCGCCACCGCCGTCATCGTCCCCCTGATCGACAACCCGCAGGACGCCGCCGACGCCGTCGCAGCCGTCCGCTACCCCCCACTCGGCCGCCGCTCCTACGGACCCATGCGCGCCCAGCTCCGCATCGGACCCAACCCGGCCGATGCCCACGCCCAGACCGCCGTCCTCGCCATGATCGAAACCGCCGACGGCCTCGCCAACGTCGAAGCCATCTGCAACACCGACGGCCTCGACGGCATCTACGTCGGCCCCTCCGACCTCCGCCTCGCACTCGGCGGCGCCACCTCCACCGACCCCTCCGTACAGCAGGAGTTCGACCAAGCACTGACCCGCATCAGCAAAGCCGCCGAAGCAGCAGGCATCGCCGCCGGCATCCACAACCCCGACGGCACAAACGCGGCCAAACGCCTCGCCCAGGGCTACACCTTCGCCACCGTGTCCTGCGACCTCATCCACCTGGAACAGGCGGCCGCCGGCCATCTGACCGCCGCACGTCAGGCGGGCGAGGCCCGATGACCACCTCCGACGGCACTCTGCGCCCCCACCCCGACCAGCCGGGCCGCACCGAGACCCACCTGGCCGCCCCCGCCGTGCAGAACCACGCCGCCAACCTCACCGTCCTGCCCGGCGGCGATCTGGGCTGTGTCTGGTTCGGGGGCACCCAGGAAGGCGTCGCCGACATCTCGGTGTGGTTCTCCCGCCTCGCCCAGGGCGCCGACACCTGGTCCCTCCCCGTGCGGCTCTCCGCCGACGACACCCGCTCCGAGCAGAACCCGCTCCTGTTCCCCGCTCCCTCGGGTGAGCTCTGGCTCCTGCACACCGCGCAGCGCGCCGGCCATCAGGACACGGCCGAGGTCCGGCTGCGCGTCAGCCACGACGAGGGCGCCACCTGGGGCCCGGCCCGCGTCCTGTTCCCGGCGACCGAGCAGGGCGGCGTGTTCGTACGCCAACCGGTCGTCCAAGTGCCGTCCAGTGAAAGGCTGTTGCTCCCCGTCTTCCGCTGTGTCGCCACTCCCGGCACCTCCTGGTCGGGCGACCGTGACACCAGCTCCGTCATGATCAGCGACGACGGCGGAGGCACCTGGCGCGAACGCCCCGTCCCGGGCAGCACCGGCCTCGTCCACATGAACATCCGCCCACTGCCCGACGGTTCACTCCTGGCCCTCTTCCGCAGCCGTCGCGCGGACGCCGTACACGGCAGCGTGTCGTCCGACGGCGGCGAGACCTGGACCGAACCGCACCCCCTGGACCTGCCGAACAACAACTCCTCGATCCAGTACACCGTGCTGGCCGACGGCAGGCTCGCCCTGGTCTACAACCACAGCAGCGCGGCCGATGCCGTCGCCCGCAGGGTCTCGCTGTACGACGAGATCGACGACGGGGGAGTGGCAGGGACACCTTCGGCAACCGCCGCCCCCACGGGCGACGCGTTCTGGGGCGCCCCCCGCGCCCCGCTCTCCCTGGCCCTTTCCCCGGACGACGGACGCACATGGCCGCTGCGTCACGACCTCGAAACCGGCGACGGCCACTGCCTGACCAACAACTCCCGCGATGGCCTCAACCGCGAGCTGTCCTACCCCTCCCTCGCCCAGACACCGGACGGCACCCTCCACATCGCCTACACCCACCACCGGCGCACCATCAAACACATCCGTCTGGACGGCGACTGGCTGAAGCGGGAGTTCCCTGCCTGACCCGGCACGCGCTTCTAGAGTGACCTCCATCCGACCGAAACTGCCGGAAAATGGGGGAACGCATGAGCGAGGACACCCGCGGCGCCGCACGCGCGATCATCGAGCGGAACCTGTACATGGTGCTGGCCACCGTCGGCGCGGACGGTGCCCCCTGGGCGTCACCCGTCTTCTACTCCACCGGGGACGGACGAGACCTGTACTGGGTCTCGTCCCCCGAGGTCACGCACTCCCGCAACATCGCCCACGAGCCCCGGATCGGCATCGTCCTCCACGACTCCCGGGCCCCGGTGGGCACAGCCGGCCCCCTCGCCCTGTATCTGAAGGCCACGGCGGAGGAACTCCAGGGCGAGGAGGCCGTGGAGGGCCTGCGGGTGATTCCCGGCCCCGCCGGACGCGGCGGCCGCTCCTTCGCCCAGGAGGAGGTGTGTCCGCCCGCGCCGTGGCGGGTGTACCGGGCCCGGGTCAGCGAATACTCGATGATCTGCCCCCGCGAGGAGGGGCGCTGCGCCGAACACGGGCTGGACTACGAGCACCGGACGACAGTCCGCCTGTGACCGAGGGTCACCCCGCGTCCGAAGCTCTCACTCCCCGCGTTTTGGATCAGGGCTTCCCCTGCGCTGCATCAGCGCTGTACGGGCGCTAACCGGCCGCCCGCAACAGTGGCATCACCGGCTCCCACCAGGGGAGCGGCGATCACAGGGGACGGCTCCATGGGTACCGCCGGAACACCACAGCGCAGGGCCATACTCACCGGTGGGCTGGCTGCCACCACCGCGGCTCTGCTCACCGCCTGTTCGTCGAAGACGGACTCCACGACCAAGGGGACGGCCGCGGGCGCGAGCACGTCCCCCTCTCCCGTCGCCGCCGCGCGACCGGACTCGCCCCGGTCGGCGTTCGCGCGGCTGATGGACGGCAACAAGCGCTGGGTGGACGGCAGCCTCCAGCACCCCGACCGCGACCCGAAGCGGCGCCAGTTCGTCGCCGAGGAGCAGAAGCCCTACGGCGTGATCCTGTCGTGCATCGACTCCCGGGTGCCGCCGGAGCTGCTCTTCGACACCGGGCTCGGCGACCTCTTCGTGATGCGCACGGGCGGACAGGTCGTGGGACCGGTCGTCGTCGGTTCCGTGGAGTACGGGCCGATGACGTCCGGCACCCCGCTCATCGTGGTCCTCGGCCACCAGCGCTGCGGTGCCGTCAAGGCGGCGTACGAGGCGCTGCGCGACGGCAAGCAACTGCCCGGCAACCTGCAGTCGATCGCCGACGCCCTCGAGCCGGCGTACGAGGAGACAGCCAAGGGCAAGCACGCCGACCCGGTCGACGCCATGACCCGCATCCAGATCAAGCAGACCGCCGCCGACCTGCGTTCCAACAAGGACCTCGCCCCGATGGTGAAGAAGGGCGACCTGGCCGTCGTCAGCGCCTACTACTCGCTCGACACCGGCCGGGTGGACGTCCTCACCGGCGCGCCCTCCGCCTGATCCGGAGACGACGGAGACCGGGCGGAGAAAAACGTTCTACGCCCGGTCACGTTATACTTGCGGCGCTCATGGAGGCCGCCGTCGTGCCTGGTCGCACGGCCGCAACAGCGAGGGGGTGGACGCCGTTCCGGCACGCCCCGCCCGCATCCAGGACGTCGCGGCAGCCGCCGGCGTCTCGGTGTCCACGGTGTCGAACGTGCTCAACCGGCCCGAGCGCGTCACCGCACGGACCGCCGAGCGCGTCCGCGTCGCGGTCGCCGAGCTCGACTACGTCCCCCACCCGGGAGCAGCGGGCCTGCGCACCGGCCACTCCTCCGCCATCGGGCTCGTGCTGCCCGACGTGACCAACTCCTTCTACGCGCGCATCGCACGCGGCGCGGCCGACGCGGCCTACGACCACGGCTACTCCCTCGTCCTCTGCCACAGCGGCGACGCCCCGGAGCGGGAACAGGGCTACTTCAGCATGCTCGTCGAGCAGCGGGCCGTCGGCGTGGTCGTCGTACCGCTCAGCGCCGACCCGGGGCGGCTGGCCCGGCTGCGCGAGCGGGGCATCCCGCTGGTCCTGGCCGACCGCGCGATGCCCGACCGGGAGGGCTGCTCGGCCTCCGTCGACGACATCGCGGGCGGCCGCATCGCCGTACAGCACCTCCTCGACAGCGGGGCGCGCGACATCCTCGTCGTCAACGGCGAACGCGGCATACGCCAGTGCGCCGACCGGTACCAGGGCGCCCGGCAGGCCGTCCGCAGCCGGCGCGAGGCACGGCTGGACCAGGTCGTCGCCGAGCGAATGACCGTCGCGTACGGCACACAGACAGCGCGCGAACTCGAGCACCTGCCCGACGGGGTGTTCTGCACCAACGACTTCCTCGCGGCCGGCCTGTGCCGGGGACTGACCGAGCGGGGGGTGCGCATCCCCGAGGACGTGCAGGTCGTCGGCTACGGCGACCTCGACGTCGCGAGCTTCGGGGCGACGACCCTGACGACGGTCCGGCAGCCGGTGGAGGACCTCGGCCGGGCGGCCGTGGAGATGCTGCTCGACGAGATCGAGGCCCGCGCGGACCACCTCCACGAGACCCGCGTCTTCGCCCCCGGCCTCGTCCTGCGCGACTCCACCCGTCCTCTCTCCGACGACTAGGGTCCGCTGCCTTCGTCGGACGGCACCCTCAGCGTCACCGGGCCCAGCAGCCCCGACGAGAGCTGGGAGTCGAACGCCCAGGCGGTCGGTGTGGCCTCCGCGAGATACGGCGCCAGCGTGCCCCGGACGGTCACCTCCACCCGGACGGTACGCCCGGCGGCACCGCGCAACGGGAAACGGTACGGCGCGCAGAACGCCTCACCGGTGGACTCCCCGTCGACCGACACCTCCGCACTGCCCCGTACCCGCCCGAGATCCAGCACGGGATCGGCCCCCGGCGGCACCCGAAGCGCACGCGCGTACGTCACGCCGCCGCTCCAACTGCCCAGCCCCAGCTCACGCCAGTCGCCGAGCGGCATCGGCGCCGGTACGGTCCGCACGCGCACCGGTCCGCGCCAGGCGGAACCGCCCCGCAGGACCGCCGTCGGCTCGGTGACCACCTCGACCGGCGTGGGGGCGGAAAGCGGTTGACGGAGTGTCAGCCGATGCCCGTCCAGGGGGGATTGTGGTCCGTCCCCGACCCGCACGCTCGCGGGGAGCGCCAGCGGCAGGTCGAGCGACACCGTGCCCGCCGGGACGGTGAACCGGAAGCGCTGCGGGGCCGCGTGGACATCGTCGGTGGACCGCGACGGCCATACGGTGCCGGCGAGCACCGGACGGCCGGTGAGCCACCCGGCGTCCGGCAGCGGGTGCGGCCGTACCGCGGCGTGGCAGTGCCGCAGCTCGCCCCGCCTGCGCTCGTCCTCGACGGTCCGCCCCCGCCACCCGCCCGTTCCGGCCTCCCAGCCGGCGCCGCTGACCAGGGCCGTCACCTCGGCCCCGGATCGCACCACCAGGTCGACGAACACCGCGTCCCGGGCGTCGGCACTGTCGGCCACGACCTCCAGGGTGTGCTCGCCCGCCCCGAGCGCCGGTTCGTGGCGGAAGAACTGCGGTACGGCGCCCCAGTCCGCCTCGTAGTACTCCACCTTCTCCTGCCGCGCCACGACGTCCCCGTCGAGCAGCACGGTGACAGCCGAGGCGGCACCCACCACGAGCACCGCCCGCGCGCTCTCGCCCGGGACCCGCAGCCGCGCGCGATACGTCACCCGGCCGTCCGGCCGCACACCCTCCGGCGGGCGCATGAACCGCGGTCGCGGCCCGAGCCCGTCCGGCGCGGACAGGCAGAAGAAGCTGCCCAGCGGTGTGCCGTCCTCGGCCGAGATCGTCGAGGGACGGCTCTGGGCGTCGGACAGTTCGTACTCGAGCACGTTCCGGGCGCGGGCCACCGTGATCCGGGCGGACGCCACGTGCCCTCCGTCGTCCGGGTCCAGCCGCTCGCCGTTCCACCACACCCGCTTGCCGGCCTCCGCGCCGACATGCAGTGCGGCGGGCCCCCGGTGATCGGTCTCCACGATCGTCCGGACCCTGGCCGCCGTCGCGCCGACCGGCACGGGCACGCGGACGAACTCCTCGTTCACCAGCCCCTTGAGGCCCAGCAGCCCGCCCGGCTCCGGGATGCCCCGGCTCGACGAGTACACGGCGACGTCCCAGCCCGCGTCAGGCGGCACGAGAGGCAGCTCGCCCGCCAGGACTCGTTCGGCGCGGTCGGCGTCCAGCGGCTCGGGCACCTGGCCGACGGGCACCGGGGGCAGGACACGGACCCGGTTGCCGTACGTGGCCCGGGTCCGCTCCCACACCGCGCCCTCGGTCCACTCCATGGTCCAGATCTGCGGCTCGTCCACGGACGATCCCGGGGGCAGTGCCAGATCGCCCCAGGTGTTGTCCAGGGTGGGGATCAGCCGGCCGTGCCAGCCGGCCGAGATGTCGAGCACACGGACGGGCGACTCCCGTTCCGGCGGCGTCGGCGCCGGGCGGCCTTCACGCCAGACGACCAGGGCCGCGGGGGCGCCGTCCAGCGGCACCTCGATCGTCGAGACGGCGCCGTCGGCGGAGTCGGACACGGTGACGCGCGCGGGACGGCGGGAGCCGGTCGCCGGGTTCCAGACCTCGGCCTCGGCGACCTCGGCCCGCACGGTGACGGACGACGTGCCGACGGCAAGGCCCGACGGGGAGGCGCCGGTTCGCAGCGGATGCGCGCCGATCTCCGGAAAGGCCGCCGTGACCAGCGCCGCCGCCTCGTTCCCCTGCCGCCTGACGAGCAGCGGCACCTCACCGGTGGCGTACCCGGCCGCGCCCGCCACCGCCGCCGCACCTGCCTCCGGGTCGCGCACCCGCTCCAGCCGCGGATGGGCCAGCAGGGCCGCCACCACCGCGTCGTCACCTGACCGGCCCGCGGCCGTCCCGGGCGGACGCCCCACGACCACGACTCGCCCACCCGCGTCGAGCAGTTCGGCCAGCCGCCGCGCCGTCTCCTCCTCCAGCACGCTCGCCGAGGGCAGCAGCACCGCGCTGTAGGCCAGGTCCCTGATGCGCAGGGAGCCGTCGGTGGCCTTGGCGCGCTGGACCGAGTCGTCGTCGACGACGTCGAAGGAGATCCCGTGCAGGTCCAGGGTGCCGACGTGCGGGGCGAGCCAGTTGTTGGTGCCGCACAGGTCCAGGTAGTGGCGCTGCGTCTCGTCGGCATCGGCATGGCCGTCGCCCAGCCGGCCGTCGCCGAAGTGCTGGACCGGCGCGTCCAGCGGGATGAGCGCCTGCATGGTGGCGGTCGGGTGCAGGACCGCCACGTCGGCCGCATAGCCGCCCCAGGACATGATCGAGCAGATTCGGGCCACGGCCCGGGAGAACGCCGGGTACTGCTTCCAGTAGGGCTGGCGCCAGTCGGTGGACGGCGGCGCCCACTCGAACCAGCCGCCCGCCGTGCCGAAGTAACTGGCGTGCGGGTTGTACAGATTGGCGCCGCTGCGCAGGAACGGCAGCAGCCAGTGGTAGGTGTCCTCCAGCGTGCCGCCCCAGCCGGAGGAGTGGAACGCCTCGATCCACACCCGCTCGTGGCCGTAGAGGTGGGCCATGGAGGAGTGCACCTTGGCGTCACCGTGATGGTCGCTGCCTGCGGCGCTGTACCAGCGGTGGGTCCGGAAGTAGTCGGTGTAGATCTGCGTCGACTGCGCCGGACAGCCCGCGCGGGCCGGGTGGCTCTGGTCGCTGCCGAGCAGCAGGCCGCGCTCGCGGTGCCAGTCGGCGAGTGGCCGGAACAGGGCCTCCTCGGTGAGTGCCGCGCGCACCGCGTAGTAGTCGGCGCGGATCTCTCCGTCCGGCACGGTGGCGTTCGTCCCGAACAGGGCCGGAAGGTGGTCGAGCAGGTCGTAGCCGCGCCGGGCGCGGAACGCGTCGGCGAAGCGGTGGCTCCACGCGTTCGTGCCCGGCAGTTCGTCCTGGAAGCTGCCCGCGATGACGGTGCCCAGGTACTCGGGCACACGGCGGTCGTACTCGTGGTGGACGGTGTCCATCAGCAGGTCCACGGCGTGCGGGTCGAGGTAGTCGAACGCCGTGGCGACGGTGGTGACGAGCCGCACCTCTGTACCGTCGGCGGCTGCGACGCCCACGGGGCCCGGGCCGTCCGCGGCCAGATCGAGGCGCCGGCCCTGCCGCGTGTAGGCGGCCAGCGGGGTCTCGGCATCACTGACGGCGACCCTGCCCCGGGCGACGATGACGTCATGACAGCGCAGCGCGCGGCCGGCCGCCTCGGGATGACGCCGTGTCACTCCGCCCTGCACATTGGCGCCTGAGAACCCGATCTGGTCGTAGAACCACAGGCGCGTGCCCAGTTCCGCGGCGATCTCGCAGGCGTCGGTGAAGCGCGCCCACCACTCCTCGCCGAACCACGCCGGATCGTCGGCCCGGGCACCGAACGTCGGGCCGGCCGGGGCCAGGTTGATCACGACGAGGTTGTGGACACCGCCCTGCGCGAACGCCCGCAACTGCCACGCCAGGCGCTCACGGGTGACCTTCGCACCCGACCACCACCACAGGGGAGTCGGGCCGAAGTCGCGGGGCGGGTCGTCGAACAGGCGCTGGAGCGCGGGGGAGATCACGGACATCGTCCTTCCCCTGAAACGTTTTTAGGCCACCTTCACCGTAGGGGACCTGGCACGGTGACGCCATATCCGCGCACAGTGGCGACGAGGCCGACGGCATGTCACGCATCTGCGCGCGACATCTTGTTGCAACGTTTTTCTCGCCCTATATTCGCTGCGACCAGGCCCCCGGAAACGCGATGTCACCAGACGACGGAGTCGCATCATGGCCGGTACCCGCCCCATCCCGAAACAGCTCTGGAAGGCCGCCGCCCTGTCGGGCATGGCCTCCTATCTCGATGCCGGGCTGATCGTCAGCATCTCCGTCAACCTGGCCATCTACCGCGACAGTTACGCCATGGGCGTGTGGATGGCCGGTGCGATCAGCGCGATCGTCACCGGCTGCATCGCCGTCGGGTCCCTCGTCGGGGGACGGCTCGCCGACCTGTTCGGCCGCCGCCGCGTCTACAACTGGGACATCTTCTGCTTCGCCCTCGGCGCGATCGTCATCACGCTGGCCCCGGACGACATCACGCTGCTGATCGGTGTCCTCATCGCGGGGCTCGCGGCCGGCGCCGACCTGCCGACGTCCCTGGCCGTGGTCTCGGACGCCGCGCCCTCCTGGGCCCGGGGCAGGCTCGTCGCCTTCACCCAGGTCATGTGGATGCTGGGCATCGCCGTCGCCATCTTCCTGGGCTTCGTCCTGTCCACCACGGGCATGACCGGGGCCCGGCTCATCACCGGGCAACTGGCCGTCGCCGCCCTCGTCACCTGGGCCCTCCGATCCCGTCTGAAGCTGTCCGACGAGCCGTCAGGGACCGGAACGGAGGCAGCGCCGGAGGGTATCTCCCTGAAGAACCTGTGGAAGCGCGCCGCCCTGCTGCCGATGACCGCGACCTTCGTCTTCTACGTCACCTGGGGCCTCGGGGCCAACACCTTCGGCCAGTTCGGCACCTATCTGCTCGTCACCGTCAGCGATGCCTCGCAGAGCCTGGCCACCGGGATCAACCTGGCCTTCATCCCGATCGGGGTGCTGCTGACCATTGCCTTCGTCCGGGTCGCCGACACCCCTTGGCGCGACCGGCTGTTCCACGTGGCCGCGGTGGTGCAGATCCTCGCCTTCGTCATCGCGTCCCTGACCGCGGGCGCGCTCGTCGGCATGCTCGTCTTCTTCGTCCTCTACCAGCTCTCCCACCCCTTCGCCGGAGAGGCCAACTACAAGGTGTGGTCGCAGCTCACGCTGCCCGCGGACACCCGGGGCACCACACAGGGCCTGACCTACGCCCTGTCGCGGGGCGTCTTCGCGGTCGCCGCGTTCTTCACCCCCGCCCTCGCCGACCACAGCCCGGCCGTCCTGCTCTGGACGATCACCGCCTGTATGACGGTGGCGGCGTTCGCGGGCGTCTTCATCATCCGCGTCCTGGTACCGCGTTCCTCCGGTGCGGTGCGTGACCGATCTGCCTTGCGTGTCCCCAGCCCCTGAGCCGCAGCAGACCCTGACAAGGAGCACCGACCATGGCAACGACCGCGGAGACCGAGCCGGACGGCACCCGCACGGCCGTAGGGACCGCCGCCCTGCACGACCTGCTCCCGCCGGTCGCCCGGCGCCGCACCCGGATCGGACTGGTCGCCGGTGGACTGGGCACCTACTGGCCGCAGTTCCCCGGGCTCCTCCCACAGCTCAAGGAGTCGGCCGCTTATGTCGCCGAGCGCTTCCGGGGGATGGACGCGGAGGTGACCGACGCCGGATTCGTCTCCGACGCGCGGGAGGGCGCGCAGGCCGCCGAGCTGCTGCGCCGGGCCGACTGCGATCTGATCGTGCTGTTCCTGACGACGTATCTGACGTCCTCGATGGTGCTGCCGATCGCCCAGCGCTCGCACACGCCCGTCCTGGTCATCGACCTCCAGCCGAGCGAGCGGATGAGCCACGCGACCTTCGGCACCGGTGACTGGCTTGCCTACTGCGCCCAGTGCTCCGTCCCAGAGGTCGGCAACGTCTTCCGGCGCGCCGGCATCCCCTTCCGGTCGGTCTCGGGATGGCTGCGCCAGGAGTCCGCGTGGCGGCGCATCGAGCAGTGGATCCGGGCCGCGCACATCCGCGCCGCCCTCCGGCACGCCCGGCACGGCCTGATGGGGCACGTCTACCCCGGCATGCTCGACGTGCAGACCGATCCGACGCTGCTGGCCACGACGTTCGGCTCGCACGTGGAGGTGCTGGAGTTCGACGACCTGCGGCACCGGGTGGAGCGCGTGACCGACGCGGAGACCCGGGAGCGCATGGCACTCGCCCGGCAGGTCTTCACCCTCGACGACAGCGTGGTGGACGAGGACTTCGCCTGGGGCGCGACCGTGTCGGTCGCACTGGACCGCCTCGTCGAGGACTTCGGGCTCGACACCCTCGCCTACTACCACCGCGGCCTCGACGGCGAACTGCACGAGCGGCTCGGCGCCGGCATGATCCTGGGCGCCTCCCTGCTCACCGCCCGGGGCGTACCCGCGGCCGGCGAGTACGAACTGCGCACCAGCGTCGCCCAGCTCGCCTCCCAGAGCGTCGGCGCCGGCGGCTCCTTCACCGAGATCCAGGCCCTCGACTTCGAGGACGGCGTCGTGGAGATGGGCCACGACGGACCCGCCCACCTCGCCGTCAGCGCCCGCGACCCCCTCTTGCGCGGACTCGGCGTCTACCACGGCAAACGCGGCTGGGGCGTGAGCGTCGAGTTCGACGTCCGGCACGGGCCCGTCACCCTGCTCGGCCTCGCCCAGGACGCCGATGGCAGCCTGTCCTTCGTCACGTCCGAGGGCACCGTCGTCCCCGGACCGCTGCTGGAGATCGGCAACACCACCAGCCGTGTCGACTTCGGCCGCGATCCCGGCGAATGGGTGGACGCGTGGAGCGCCACGGGCGTCGGCCACCACTGGTCCCTCGCGGTCGGCCACCACGCGGCCGACTTCCGGGCGGCGGCGAGCCTGCTCGGCATCGAGCACCGGGGCGTATGACGGGGAGATGGGTGTCGTCCCCGCCCGGAGATGGGTGCGGGCACCGATGGTGACGCCACCGGTGTGCGTGTGAGGCTGGCAGCGTCGCCGAGGCTTTCGTGCCGGTTGTCATGGCCGCGGCCTCGGTATGCGCCGAGAGGCGGACGACGCTGCCCGTTCAGAGCCCCCCCCTCGAAGGAGGAGCCCCTATCCATCCCCGCAAGGTGAAACGATCCGCCTACCGCGCTCCCACGAAGGCGGTGACCCGTGGGACACGCTGACAGCCTCCTCGCCATGGGCGGTGCCTTCCTGGCCGCCGCCTTCCTCGCCCGCCTCGGCGGCAGGATCGGACTCCCGACGATTCCGCTGTTCATGCTCGCGGGAATCCTGCTCGGCCCGCACACCCCGGGTCTGGTCATCGTCGAGGACGCACACGACTTCGAGATGCTCTCCGCGCTCGGACTGGTGCTGCTGCTGTTCTACCTGGGCCTTGAGTTCCACCTCGACGACCTCAAGAGCGGCGGCCGGCGCCTGCTGACCGCGGGCGGGATCTATCTGCTGCTCAACGTCGGCGCGGGTCTGGCCTTCGGGTTCGCCCTGGGCTGGGGTGTCCGGGAGGCGCTGGTGCTCGCCGGTGTCCTCGGGATCTCCTCGTCCGCCATCGTCACCAAGATCCTCATCGATCTGGGCCGCATCGGCCGCCCGGAGACCCGTCTCATCCTGGGCGTCATCGTGGTCGAGGACATCTTCCTCGCGCTGTACCTCGCCGCGCTCCAGCCGGTCATCAGCGGTGCCCAGGGCCTCGGGGACATGGTCCTCCAGGGCGGCAAGGCCTTCGGCTTCCTGCTGGTCCTGGCCGCCGCGGCCCGCTACGGCACGAAGCTGGCCGGGCGCCTGATCGTGACCCGCGACAGCGAACTGCTCGTCATCAGCTTCCTGGGCGCCGCGGTCCTCGTGGCGGGAGTCGCCGAGGTCCTCGGAGTCGCCGACGCCATCGGCGCGTTCATGGTCGGCCTGATCCTGGCCGGCACCTCCTCCGGCCCGCGCATCCGGGAACTGGTGCATCCGCTGCGCGACGCCTTCGCGGCGATCTTCTTCTTCGCCTTCGGACTCTCCATCGACCCCGGTGACATCCTGTCCGTCGTCGGCCCGGTCGCCGCGGCGGCCGCGCTGACCGTCGTCATGAACATCATCGCCGGACTCCTCGTCGCCCGCGTGTACCGCTACGGCACCGAGCCCGCCGCCGAGATCGCCACCACCCTCGTGGCCCGCGGGGAGTTCGCGCTGATCCTGGCCGCCATGGCCGCCAGCGCCGGACTCGACAACCGCCTCGCCCCGTTCATCGCCGGATACGTCCTCGTCCTCGCGGTCCTCGGCCCCATCGCCGCCGGGCGCTCCTCCCTGCTCGCCCGCGCGCTCCGGTCCGCCCAGGGCCTCCTGCCGGGCCGCACGGCCCCGGCGTACGACATCGAGCCCCAAGCCGACCCCGTACCGTCCGCTCCCCAGCCCGCCGAGGCCGAACGATAGCGGTCTCGGCCTCAGGGCTTCTAGGGCTCGATCAGGCCGACGCGGATGGCGTAGCGCGTTAGCTCCAGACGGTCCTTCAGGCCGAGCTTCTGGAGCAGGTTGGCGCGGTGGCGCTCCACCGTCTTGGGGCTGATGACCAGCAGCTCGGCGATCTGCTGCGAGGTGTGGCCCTCGGCGACGAGCTTGAGGATCTCCTCCTCGCGGTCGGTGATGGCCCGGGAGGGCGGTGCGCCGCCCTCCCGGGCGCGGTCGAGGTAGTCGCGGACGAGCGCGTCGACGGCACCGGGATACAGGAAGGGCTCACCCCGCATGGTGGCCCGGCACGCCTCGACCAGGTCGCGGTCCGCGACGGACTTGAGCACATAGCCCGAGGCACCGGCACCGAGCGCCTCGAAGAAGAACTGCTCGTTGTCGTACATGGTCAGGATGAGGATCCGTGTCCCGGGGCAGGTCCGGGACAGCTCCCGGGCGGCCTGGAGCCCCGTCAGCCGGGGCATGGCGATGTCGAGGACGGCCAGATCCGGTCGGTGCTCGCGGGCCCGGGCGACGGCCTCGGCACCGTCGTCCGCCTCGGCGACCACGGTGAGATCGGGTTCGGCGTCCAGGATCAGCCGGACACCCCGCCGCACCAGGGCGTGGTCGTCGGCGAGCAGGATGCGGGTGGGGGAGGAGTCGGTCATGGTCGGCCGTTCCGGTCGGGATCGCGTACGGGCACGGGGACGGTCAGGCGTACTTCGGTGCCCTTCTCCGGGCCGGGGCCCAGGCTGAGGTCGGCGCCGACGAGCAGGGCACGTTCCCGCATGCCGCGGATGCCGGCTCCCTCCGGCGCGTCACCGGTGCCCCGGCCGTCGTCACGGACGCAGAGCCGCACGCCCGTGGCGGTCCGCCGCAGGGCCAGCTCGGCGTGCCGGGCGTGCGCGTGCCGGGCGACATTGGTGAGCCCCTCCTGCGCCACCCGGTAGAGGACGAGTTCGGCCTCCGGGCCCAGCGGCGGCAGATCCGCGTCCAGGCGGTGCCGGACGGACAGACAGGGCCCGCCGAAGTCGGTGGCGAGGGACTTCAGCGCACTCGCCAGACCGAGTTCGTCCAGCACACCGGGGCGCAGCCGGCGGGCGATACGACGGATCTCGTCCAGACCGGCCCGGGTGGTCTCCTGCACCTGGCGCAGCTCCTCCAGCAGATCGGGCGGGGCATGACCGGCCACCCGCTTGAGTTCGAGCAGAACGGCCGTGAGGGTCTGACCGACCTCGTCGTGCAGCTCCTGGGCGATACGGCGCCGCTCGGCCTCCTGGGCGGACAGGACCCGGGCGCTGCTCGTGGCCCGCTCGTCCTCCAGCCGGTCGAGCATGGTGTTGAAGGTCGTGATCAGCTCGGCGACCTCCGCCTGGCCGCCGACCGCCGGACGCCGCCCCGGACGCAGCAGGTCGGTCGTCGTCATGGCGCGCGTCAGGCGCTGGAGCGGGGCGAGCCCGACCCGCAGCAGCAGGGCGTTGGCGACGAGCATCGCGGCCAGTCCCACCGTCAGCACCGCGGCCTCGGTGAGCAGCACCGGCGTGGAGACGGTCACGGGCCCCAGCAGCAGCGCGGTCGCCGTGATCAGCACGAGGGCGTTCAGCAGGAAGATCCGCCAGAACAAGGGCACCGCGTACCGCCTCCACCGACCTGTCAGCCTCCGTCATCCCTCCAGCGTGTGCGCTGCCCGGCCCCGACGCCATCCGTGACACCACCCATCCTCGAGGCGAACACCGGCTCCCCGGCACGGCGTTCGTACAGTGCGGCCACCGGGAAGGATGAGGGTGGGGCCTGATGGCGGAAGCCGCAGGAGGGGGGAGAAGCTGAAGCCCCGGTGAGACCGGCCGGCAGCGCATCGGCGGGCCGTCTCCCTCCGCACCGTCACGTGGCCCGACACCCCAGGACTTGCCATGGCCTCGGCCGTGCCCTGCCTCGAAGCGCTGTCGGGTTCCGGGAAGGAGAAGCCGTGCCCCAGTCCGGAGACGAACGTCTCGTCGACCTCGAAGCGCGACTCGAGCGGGAGGACCCCAGGTTCGCCCGGGCCCTGCGATCCGGCCGCCCGGCCCGGCCCCGGGAGTACCGGCGTACCGGAGCCTGGTGGGGACTGGCACTCGGCGTGGCCGTCCTGGGCTCCGGCATCGCCCTGGCCCAGGGGCTCCTCATCGCGGCCGGGCTGGTCCTGGTCGGCATGTCGGCCCAGCTCGTCGACCCGGACCCGAGCCGCCTGGGGCGTCAGGGCCCCAGGAGGCGGTGACGCCACCCTGAGCGGTGTGGCAGCGGACAGCCGTATCCCGGAGGCCGCTCCCGCGGGCTCGGCGGCCCCACGTACACCGAGTCCCCGCCGATCCGGAACAGGCCGACCAGGGCCATGAGAATGCCGCCGTCAGAGTGCGGTCGTAACCCATGTGAACGTCCTGGATGGTGGGACGGCCCGGCATGACTGACGGTGGTTCACGTCGAGGCCGGGTCTCCTGAGCTGGCGAGGAGTCAGCTGCCCGGCCCGCGACGGAAGGACTACCGATGCGCTCTGCCCGCATTCTGCTCGCGACGGCAACCGCCACGGCGGCCCTCGCGATCGCCGCACCCACCGCCTGTGCCGAGGCCATGGGTGACCGGGACCACGACACCACTTCTAACAGCAAGGAGCACCACAAGGACGACAGACACCACGAGCCGCGCGGCGGGGTACACACGGGTGGCGGAGCGCTGGCCGCGGTGAACGCCGACGACGACTGGGACAACCCCAAGCACGACCCGGACACCTACAAGGACGGCGAGCGCGGCGAGGACCCCTGGGGCGACAAGCACGACGACCCCTACGGGGACAAGCACGACAAGGACTGGGGCGACAAGAACGACAAGGAGTGGGGCGACAAGCACGACGAGAACGGCAAGCACGACGAGAACGGCAAGCACGACGAGGACGGCAGGCACCACGAGGACGGCAGGCACGACAAGCCGCGCGGCGGTGTCCACACCGGTGGTGGCGCGCTGGCCGGGCCGGCTGTCACCGCCGGCGGTCTCGCCGTGCTCGCGGTGGCCGGCACCGGCCTGTACGCGCTGCGACGCCAGAGGGGCTCGCGGGGCGTGGCCTGACCCATGCCTGACCACATAGCCGCCGTGGCCGCCGCACGTGCCCCTCGCGTCGCGGCGGCCCGGCTCGTCGTCCACGCGTGTCGTGCCCGCTGCCCTGCCCGACGCGCTGCCGTGCCCGAATGAGGTGGTCCCCGATGGCAGCCAGCCCCCTTACCCCCGCCGACCCAGGCCCCGAGCCGCAGAAGTCGAAACGGCGATTCCGCACAGCCGTGACGGCCTTCTGGGCGGTGGCCGCCCTGGTCCTGACCCTGTGCCTGGTCGGCGGCGGCGATGAGTCGTCCGACACCGCGGGCCCGCCGCACGCCCCGCCGGCCGTGCCTTCCACCTCCGCGGAGATCCACCGGTCCGGATCGTCCAAGGCCCGACCGCGTCTGCCCCGGTCCCGGCCGGTCCGCCTCCGCATCCCCAAGATCGCGGTCGACGCGCCGTTCACCGGCCTCGCCATCGACCGTTCGGGTCAGCTCGCGCCCCCGCCGCCCGACGAGACCAACCTCGTCGGCTGGTACGCCAAGGGCCACTCGCCCGGAGAGACCGGCACCGCGATCATCGCCGGGCACGTGGACACCGCGACGTCCCTGGCCGTGTTCGCCCGGCTCAGCGAGCTGAAGAAGGGGGACCGGTTCCATGTGACGCGAGCCGACGGCCGCCTGGCGACCTTCGTGGTCGACGGAGCGGAGTCGTACGAGAAGGACGGCTTCCCCAGCGAGCGCGTGTACGGCGACACGGCCGAGGCCCAGGTCCGGCTCATCACCTGCTCGGGTACCTACGACCGCAAGGCCCGGGACTACACCGAGAACCTGGTGGTCTTCGCCCACCTCGTCTGACTTCAGGGTCTGCGGCCTGACTTGGTGTTTTACAGTTGCTGCCACGAGTTCAGGCGACTGTGGGACCTGTGAGGTATACGCGAACCATGACGACCGAAACGTTTGAGTTCCAGGTAGAGGCGCGTCAGCTCCTCCAGCTGATGATCCACTCGGTCTACTCGAACAAGGATGTCTTCCTGCGGGAACTCGTCTCCAACGCTTCCGACGCGCTCGACAAGCTGCGTCTGGAGAAGCTGCGGGACGACTCGCTCGACGCCGACGTGTCGGATCTGCACATCCGGATCGATGTCGACAAGGAGGCCCGCACCCTCACGGTGCGGGACAACGGCATCGGGATGTCGTACGAGGAGGTCGGGCAGCTCATCGGCACCATCGCCAACTCGGGGACCGCCACGTTCCTGCAGGAGCTGAAGGAGGCCAAGGACGCGGCCGGGGCCGAGGGGCTCATCGGCCAGTTCGGCGTCGGCTTCTACTCCGGCTTCATGGCGGCGGACGAGGTGACACTGGTGAGCCGGCGGGCCGGCGAGAGCCAGGGGACCCGCTGGACGTCGCGCGGCGAGGCCACGTACACGCTGGAGAAGGTGGACGACGCGCCCCAGGGCACGTCCGTCACGCTCCACCTCAAGCCCGCCGACCCCGAGAACCAGCTCCACGACTACACCTCGCCGTGGCAGATCAAGGACATCGTCAAGCGGTACTCGGACTTCATCACCTGGCCGATCCGGATGGTCCCGGAGGCGGGCGACGGCGACAGCGCCCCCGAGCCCGAGACGCTGAACTCCATGAAGGCCCTGTGGGCGCGCTCGCGCGACGAGGTGTCCGACGACGAGTACCACGAGCTGTACAAGCACATCAGCCACGACTGGCGCGAGCCGCTGGAGACGATCCGGCTCCAGGCGGAGGGCACCTTCGAGTACCAGGCCCTGCTCTTCGTCCCCGCGCACGCCCCGCACGACCTGTTCACGCGGGACTTCAAGCGCGGCATCCAGCTCTATGTGAAGCGCGTCTTCATCATGGACGACTGCGAGGAGCTGCTCCCGCCGTACCTGCGCTTCGTCAAGGGCGTCGTCGACGCGGCGGACCTCTCGCTCAACGTCTCCCGCGAGATCCTCCAGCAGGACCGGCACATCCGGATGATGCAGCGCCGGCTGACCAAGAAGGTCCTGTCCACGGTCAAGGAGTTCATGACCAAGGACGCCGACCGCTACGCCACGTTCTGGCGCGAGTTCGGCACCGTCCTCAAGGAGGGCCTGGTCACCGACTCCGAGAACCGCGACGCCATCCTCGCCGTCTCCTCGTTCGCGACCACGCACGCCGACGACGAGCCGACCACCCTGGCCCGGTACGCGGAGCGGATGAAGGACGGCCAGGACGACATCTACTACCTCACCGGCGAGTCCCGGCAGAGCATCGAGAACTCCCCGCACATGGAGGCGTTCCGCGACAAGGGCATCGAGGTCCTGCTGCTCACCGACGCCGTCGACGAGGTGTGGGTGGACGCCGTGGGCGAGTACGAGGGCAAGCGGCTGCGGTCCGTCGCCAAGGGCGAGATCGACCTGGACGCCCAGGGGGACGAGAAGGCCGACGAGGAGCGGGAGAAGCAGGCCGAGGACTACGCCGGGCTGCTCGGCTGGATGCGGGAGCAGCTCGGCGAGGACATCAAGGAGGTGCGCCTGTCGGCCCGGCTCACCGTCTCTCCCGCCTGTGTCGTCTCGGACGCGCACGATCTGACCCCGGCCCTGGAGAACATGTACCGGGCGATGGGCCAGGAGGTGCCGCGCGCCCAGCGGATCCTCGAGCTCAACCCGGGCCACCTGCTGGTGAAGGGCCTGAACCAGGCGTACAAGGAGCGCGAGGACCGCTCGGGCCTCGTCGAGTCCGCCGAGCTGCTGCACACGCTGGCGGTGCTCGCCGAGGGCGGTCAGCCCAAGGATCCCGCCCGTTTCGTCAAGCTGGTGGCGGACCGCCTGGAGCGCACGCTGTAGCCACGGGACGGATCACGGACGGATCGCAGGACGGATCAGGGGTGGTCCGGGGCGCCCGCCGCCCGCGCGCCGGGCGGGGTCGTTCCGGTGCCCGGAGGGACGACCTCGCCCTGGACCACCCGCGGCGCGGTGTCCGACCCGGCCTCCTCGTCCTTCGCGGCGCGGGCCTCGGCCTTGAGGATGCGGGCCGACTTGCCGGCCGAGCGGGCGAGTTCGGGGAGCTTCTTCGCTCCGATCACGGCTATGACGACGATGAGGATGATCGCGAGCTCGCTCAGTCCGAACATGGTGTCCTGTCCTTTCCCGCCCGGGCCGGGCACGGCGCGAGCGTATCGGGCGGGGAGCTCGGCGTCATCGCCGCCTCGGGCCGCGGGGCAAGCTGCCCGCGCAGGTGGGGCAGCATGCCGAGGTCGAGCAGTGCCTGCCGCCAGGCCAGCCGGGCGTGCTCCACACGGCCCGCCGTCGGTACGCCGCGTCGGCCCAGGGCCGTGCGCAGCAGCGCGGCCAGGGCGAGGAGGCCGGTCAGGGCCGCCACGAGCGCCAGGGTCCAGCCGGCCGCGAGGAGCGATCCGGGCAACGGCCCCGGGGCGTCGGCCACTTGGAGCATGCCGCCGAGCAGGAGCAGCACCCCGGCGGACGTGGCCGCCACGAGGGGCGTGAGCACGGCGAGGGCGGGCAGCAGGCTGCCGGTGCCGAGCGGGCCCCGCGCCTCGTGCCGGGCCGCCCGCCGTACGGCGAGATAGGCGCGGTACGGCTCGCCGGCCGCCGCCGCGATGTCGTCGGCGTGGGCCAGCGTGTGGGCGCGCAGGCGCGCGGCCGTCCGGCCGGTCGGGTCGGCGCCGAGGGCACCGCGGATGTCCGCGGTGTTCAGCGCCAGGTGCAGTACCGCTTCGAAATCCGCGCGGTCCTCGGGGCGGAGGCGGGACGATTCGGCCACATGGTCTCCCGGTCGGTTGCTGGTGCGGCC
>NZ_JBHUQX010000015.1:0-45075 GCF_042674225.1 Streptomyces sp. NPDC056948 | reverse complement strand
GCGCAGCGCGCTGAGCGACCGTCTGCGCACGGACTCGGGCCTGCGTCTCTTCGCGGTGGCGGATGGGCTGCCCGATGCCCTGGACGATCTCGTCTTCCAGGCGACCCGGACCGATGTCAATGATCGCCTAGGCTCGGTGGAGGAATTCCTCGACCTCCTCGACGAGGCCGAACGCGCCAGCGTGCTGCCGGACTCCCCGGCCTCGACCGGTGTCGACCCGTTGGAGGCGCTGCCCGGTCAGTCACTCGACGCCGAATGGTCGGTCCGGCGGGTTCTCGGCACCGGGGCCACTGCCCGTGCGCTGCTCGTGGAGCGCGCGACCGAGGACGAGGACGGGCACGTCCAGATCGACGAGCACGTCTTCAAGGTGGCGCTCGACGAGGAGCGTGCGGGCAGACTGCGGGCCGAGGAGCGAGTGCTCGGCACGGTCGGTGGTGGAGCGGTCGTCCAGTTGCGCGGACAGGGCCTGCGGGAGATCGGCGGGCGTACGGTTCTGGAGCTGGAGTACGCCGGCGAGCAGTCTCTCGGTGAGCGACTCCGAGGCCAGGGCCGTCTCACTTACCACGAGCTGGAACGCTTCTCGGACGATCTGTTCCACGCCCTTGACCAGCTCGCCGGTCATGGGGTGCGCCACCGTGACATCAAGCCGGACAATTTCGGTGTCCAGCGCCGCAAGGACCGTACCTGGCAGCTGAAGCTCTTCGACTTCTCACTCACCGATGCCTCTGACCGGGACATCAAGGCCGGTACCCGTAATTATCTCGACCCGTTCCTCGGGTCGATGCGCCGCGCCCACTACGACGATCACGCTGAGCGGTACGCGGCGGCCGTCACCCTTCACGAGATGGCCAGTGGCGAGCGACCGGTGTGGGGCGACGGGCAGAATGACCCGCTCACCAACGAATCGGCAGCCCTCCGCATCGCGGTCGAACTCTTCGAACCGGCATTGAGCGAGGGGCTCGCACGCTTCTTCCGTAGAGCCCTGCACCGCGACACCGAGCACCGCTTCGAGACCCTCACACAGATGCGGGACGAGTGGCGGCAGGTGTTCCGCACCGCGGACTCGACTGGCCCCACCACCACTCCGACCACGGTCGGCGCCACCTCCGAGGACCCGGAGAGCGACCGGGACAGGGCAGCGGCAGCCGCCGACACCACGACACTCCTGGAGGCCGCCGGTCTGTCTCCCCGGGCGGTGTCCGTCGCGAACGACCTGCACGCCTACCGTGTCGGTGATCTGCTGAACCTTCAGCCGTACGTCATCTCCCGGGCGCGCGGCGCAGGTGCGCTGGTCCGCAAGGAACTGAACCGGCGGCGCAAGCAATGGGCGGCAGCGCTCCTTCCGGCCTCCGACGGAAGGTCTCCGCGGACCGCGTCCGTCGATCGCGCGGTGGCGGATGTCGTCACGGCGGACGGCTCGGCTCCGGAACGGATCCTGTCGATAGACGAGATGGCAGCCCTGCTCACCCCCGAGCCGGGACGCAAGGGTTCGCACCGCGAGGGCGTGGTCCGGCTCACGCTCGGGCTTCCGCCCGAGGAGGGCGGGCTGTCTCCGCTGGGCGCCTGGCCGGTGCAGGCACGCATTGCCGAGCACCTGGGTATCAAGCAGCCGCCGGTCTCGCGGCACCATCGGATGGAGATCAAACAGTGGGCCGAGGCGGCCTGGCTCGCACCGGTACGGGCTGAGCTGGTCGACATCGTCACTGCCGCCGGGCGCGTCATGACCGCTGTGGAGGCTGCCGCCGAACTGCGTGCCCGCCACGGAGCGGACAGCGACACCAGTGAGCGGATCCTGGCCAGATCACTCGCTGTGGTCCGGGCCGCCGTCGAGGCCGAGACCGCAGATGTGGTGGGAGGGGGCGACAGTGCGGGGACCGAGAGCGCGGTACCGCATGAGCCCCGGCTCGCGGTGCACCGGCGTGGCGAAGCGATCCTCATCGCGGCCGAGTCGCTTCCCGGAACCGAGGATCCGAGCCCCCGTGAACTGGCCGACTACAGCGCTCTATTGGGGGCTTGTGCCCATCAGCTGGCCAGGCGTGACCCATTGCCCAGCCGTACCGAGGTCCTGCGTGATCTGCGTGCAGTACCGGTTCCCGACGGCTTCGCCCCACTCGCGGACACCCGACTCGTGGCACTGGCCGCCGCGGTCGCCGCTCGGACCGCGGTCACCCCGCGCCTTGAGCTGTACCCGCAGGATCTGAGTCTGGAGCGGGCACTTCGCATCTCCCAGGCGGGAGCCGGTGTCCGGCACGACCGGGGCATCATGGTCCCCGGTCTGGTCGCACGGTTGCGGGCACGGTTCCCCGACCTCGACCTCCTCGCGGGCGGCCGCGAGCCGACCCATGTGGAGCTCGAGGACGCGCTCGAAGCGGCACGCTTCGATCTGCGGTACGACCACACGACCTTGACGTTCTTCCCGCGCAGAACCGCACCGCCCGCGGGCCGCACCTCAACCGGCTTCCACACCAGCTATCTTCCGCCCCGCCCGATCTCGCGCTCGGACCGGGAAGACCCGCACGGTGCATTGCGTGCCAGCCTCACCGAGCGGGCCGCGCGCGGCGGCTTCCTCGCCTTGACGGTGAAGCGCGACGTGCTCGTCGGGACGGCGGAGCGGGTGGCGGCGACCTTCGAACCCGAGGGTGTCGTCGCGGTTGATGTCGCGGGCATGTTCCTGCGTATGCTGCGGGAGCTGGCGGACGAGAAGGGCCAGGACTGGCAGAAGTTCCTGCGCGCCGACAGCAGTTCGGCCCCCGGCCGCATCAAGCCCGGCCTTGCCTCTTTCGCACGCGTCGTCTGGCAGCGGATAACGGACGCCCTCCTGGAGCGGGCCGCCGAGCCCCGGACGATCCTCTTCCTTTACGACGCCGGCCTCGTCGCCCGCTACTGGGACGAGGGCGGCCATGGCTTCCTGACCCGTCTTCAGAGTGCGGCACGCCGACCGGCGACCGTCCCGTACGGCCTGTGGCTGCTGTGTCCGGTCGAGACACGGTCGCAGCAGCCGCGCCTGGACGGGCGGACGGTCGAGGTGATTGCGGGCGATGGAGAGAAAGAGCACCTGGATGCGGAGTTCGTGAAGGCGCTCGGGGAGCCGCTCGGTCAGGACGGCTGAACTGTCGGGTGCCCGGCTCGGGAGCGCTCAGACCTTGCTGCGTTTGACGCCGCCCTTGCGGCCGATGTTGAAGGCGAGCCGGTAGATGTCGGGGAGGTCGACGGAACCGTTGGTGCGGTAGGTGACCACACCGAGTGTCTCCAGTTCGGCGAGGAGCGCGACAGGGCTGTCGGGGTGCTGGGGCCCGCTTCCTGCCTTCTCACCCTCCAGTACCTTGCGGAGTTCGGCCGAGAAGCCTCCCGAGCTCCATGCGTACTGGACGTTGGACGGTTCCATCGGTACCTGTGTGCCGGAGAGGAGCTTGATCGACAGTGCTGCCCAGGCGAGGTCGTCCTCGAGTTCCCGGACCCGGGTGTTGGCCGCATGGCTGAGGCTCTCGCGGATGGCTTCGTAGTACAGAGGTAGCGGATGGGTGGCATGTGCTTCGGCGGTGATCTGAGCTGCTTTCCGTAGCGTGGAGAGCAGGGTGCGTGGACTGATCCGGCCGAGACCGTCCTGCAGATGGTTCGGGATCCAGGTGTAGGTGTGTCCCTTGCGGCGGTCCGTTCCCATGAAGGGGCCGGCCAGCGTGACGAAGAGGCGTTCCTGCGCCTTCTGGTCGGCGAGTACCTCGACCGGGGCGATGTGGCGGCCTTCCTCGAAGCGCCATTTTCCTTCGGTGGAGTCCCTGAACGCCTTGGCCTGGTCCGAGGCGTGGTTGCCGAGCTGGTGGAAGAACAGCCCGTAGAGGTTCTCCCGGCTCCAGGAGAGGTCGGCGGCGTTCGCGTCCAGTTTCGAGGCGTCGGCGAAGTTGCGAGGTGCGCTGTCGTACATGTCAGGGCGTACGAAGATCTTGGCGCGCAGAGCGGTGGTGGAGAGGCGGAGTTCCAGGGCGACCTCGAACAGTCCGGAAAGGAGCAGATCGATGTGCCGGCGTTCCGAATGGAGATGGTCCAGGTCGTCGAAGAGGAGGATCAGGGTCTTGTTCTGCTCACGGGCTTCTCGGTCCGCCTTGCGCAGCGCGCTCTCGTACGCGTCTCCGTTTCGGGCGGTCCATCGGATGCGCTCGATCCAGCTGTCGAGTGCGACGACCTGAGGCACCTTCAGTGCCATGAGGACGACCGCGGACCACAGATCCTTCGGCTCCAGGTTGTCCTCCTTGCCGAAGTCCTGGACGAGGGAGGCAATGGCACGCTTCCCGGGGAAGACCGGCTCGTCACCTCCGTTGAGGCCGAAAGCGGTGAGGACCTCGGTGTGGCTGAGCCTGGGCATGATGTAGGAGCGGGCGGCCACTTCGCGAAGGACTGGGTCGGTCAGCGCCTTCGCCCAGTACGTCTTGCCCGTTCCGCGTGCTCCGCGCACCACGGTGACATCCGGGGCCAGCGCCTCCCGGTGGGATGACGGCGTGAACATGGTGTGCAGGTCAGGGGTGGTGGTGTTGGCGTCCGGTGCGCCGCGGAGCGCCTCGACGATGAGGTTGCGGCGGGCCAGGGTCTTCGGGTCCGTCATGCGAGATCCTCGTACGGGTCGTGGACCAGTTCTTCCACTGCGCTGAGGAAGTCCCGATAGGCGGCACGGACGAACGGGAGTTTCGTCCAGTGGGGGCTGCGCTGCGGATCGAGCCCCACGAGGTCGTTGCCGAACAAGATGGGGACGGGGGCGTACGGCTTGTCGTCCACGTCGCCCTCGACCGGGAGGTACGGCTCGGGGGTGTCGTCGTCGGGCAGGTCGTACAGGGTGGCCACGAACGCGTCGTAGGCGTGTCGGCGCAGCGTGTTCAGACGGTCTATGTCTCCGGCGGAGTGGAACATCGCTGCCACGATGTGCAAGCGGTCTCGCATGACGCGCGCCTGGTCGGGCTGTTTCTTCCACTGTTCGAAGAGCATGCGGTAGCCCTCCCAGGTGGAAGGGTTGTCGACCGCGAAGAGCAGGGCGTGGTCGCAGAGCCGGGTCAGTGTCACGGCAGCGATGTCGTGGATTCCTGCCCTGCTGTCGAGGAGCACGACGTCGGGAAGACGACCGTTCTTCTTCTCGGTCTGCTGCTCGCAGGCGGCGATCGCATCCTCAAGACGCTGTGCGAAAGGCCTGGGCTTTGCGCCCGGAACCTCGGGAGGGAGGTCGCTGTAGATGCGGTTGAGCTTGGCGAGGTAGTCGTACGGTTCCGCGTTGCGCGGGGTGCCCGAGGCCGAGGCGAGCCAGATTTCTCCGTTGCCGTCCTTCGGGGTGAGGGAGGATTTCGCGAGTAGATCGAGTCCGTCCGCGTTACCGACTGCCGACTCCACCAAGTGGTCCACGATGCCGTGCCGGGAGGCCGCACGCGGGTCGGCGAGCAGGTTCGAGACGCCTGGTGATTCGAGGTCGAGGTCGACCACGAGCACGCAGTTGCCCAGTTCGGCCAGGTGTCGGGCCAGCACTGCGGTCGCGGTGGACCGGCCCACCCCGCCTTTGAACCCGTACAGGGCGATACGGGGCCATGCTCGCGAAGAGACCGGCTCCGGGCCTGTGCCGGGGCCGGACCAGTCGGCGCCGACAATGGTGCGCTCCAGCACGCCGACGCGGCCTTGAAGGTCCTCCCCCCGCTCCTCGAGGACGATCAGTTCGGGTGCGTCGAAGAACGTGTCCGCGGAGAACATGGCGGCGGCCGTCTGTACGGGATTGTGCGCGGCGAAGGGGCCGAGCTGCTCACGGAACGCCTGTCGGAGCTGAGTGAGGCGGTCGGAGTCCGGTGCGAGCTCGTCGTCCCGGTCGTCGATCAGCAAGGTGGAGCGGCCGGACAGGTCCCGTACGAGCACGACGTCGTGACCGTCCGCGGCAGTGGTTCGGGCGAGAGTGCACGCCTGCTCCCACGCGTCGTCGAATCGGGTGGATTCCGTCATGACGTCCAGTCGCTTCCTTGGGTCACTTCGCCGAGTCGTAGGCATTGATCAGGCCGAGCACAGTCGCCAGGTGGCGGGGAAGCCGCCCCGAGGGGAAGCCGTCACCGTCACGGTATCGGTGGTAGACGTCCCATTCGTCGGACGGGGTGCTGAACGGGTTCTGGGCCGGAAGCTGCTGACGGATCAGGCTTCCCCGATGGCCCGACGCTATGAGCTGGAGATGGTCCCAGACCTTGGGCATGTGCTCGTGCCAGGTGCGCCTGTCCTGCGGAGTCTTCTGGGAGTACGGCTTCCCGTACGGGGTGTCCTGCTTTGCACCGAAGAAATCCATCAGCATCGCCTTGACCACGCACTCCGCGGCCAGGCCGGCGAGGTGGTCGGCGGGACCGGTGAGCTTCGCATCCTTCGACAACTGCAGCGCTGCCTTGTAGTGGTCGTGTCCCGCCTTGAGGAAGGTGTGCGGGGGAGGCATCGGGATGGTCGGGGCCGTCACGGCGATCACTTTAATGGTGAGGGCAGAGGGTACGGGGAGGTTTTCCGCACGTGGGGCACCTGGCCCGTTATCAAGGCTGGCAGGATTGAAGGGCCTGGCCGCGGGATGCGCGGCGGGCAATGATGCGGTGCGGTGAGAAAGAAGCGGAACGTGACTGTGGAGACGGCGGGTACGGCAGGCCTGGACAAGGAGGCCCTGGTCAAGGACCTCAAGCGGCAGGTCCTCGACCTGGAGGACGACCTGCGTGCCCGCAGCGAGACGGTCGACGAGTTCCGCGAACGTCTGGAGGAGGAGTACCAGCAGGCCAAGAAGGCCAAGCGGATCGCGGCCCCCTACGCCGCCTGGCGCGACGAGCGGGTCACGCAGGCCGCGGCGGCCTGGGTCCTCGCCTGTGTCTTCGTCCGCTTCTGCGAGGACAACCGACTCATCGAGGAGCCCTTCCTCGCCGGCCCGGGTGAGCGTCTTGCCGAGGCGGAGGCCCGCCACGACCACTTCTTCCGCGAGAATCCCCAACTCAACGACCGCGACTGGCTGATCGCCTCTTTCCGTCACCTTGCCGGAACGAACGCCGCCGCTGCGGGCCTCTTCGACGAGAACCACAACCCGCTGTGGAGCATCACCCCCAGCTACGACGCGGCGACGAAACTGCTCGCGTTCTGGCGCAGGTGGGGCGCGGCGGGCGAGATCCGTTACGACTTCACGGACCCGGACTGGAACACCCGGTTCCTCGGCGACCTGTACCAGGACCTGAGCGAGCACGCCCGGAAGACGTACGCGCTGCTCCAAACCCCGGAGTTCGTCGAGGAGTTCATCCTCGACCTGACCCTGGAGCCCGCGATCGAGGAGTTCGGCCTCAACGCGGTACGGGAGGACCCCCTGGAACCGGACGGTGAGCCGCTGCGCGGGCTGCGGACCATCGACCCGGCGTGCGGGTCCGGGCACTTCCTGCTCGGCATCTTCCACCGGTTGTTGGACAAGTGGCGTACGGCGGAGCCGGGTACGGACGACTGGACCCTGGTGCGGCGCTCCCTGGAATCCGTCCACGGCTGCGACAAGAATCCGTTCGCGGCGAGCATCGCGCGCTTCCGGCTGCTCGTCGCCGCGATGAAGGCCGCTGGTGTGCACAGGCTCGCGGAGATGCGGCCCTTCCCGATCAACGTGGCGGTCGGCGACTCGCTCCTTCACGGGCGGGGCGCGGCCGGCATCCAGACCGAGATCGACCTGGACTCGCTGTTCGCGGAGGCGGTCGTGGGGCGTGAGGACGGGGAGGCGTACGCGTACGCGACGGAGGACGTGTGGGAGTACGCGAAGCGGGCGGATCTGCTGGGGCGGGGCTCGTATCACGTGGTGGTGGGGAACCCGCCGTACATCACGGTGAAGGACAAGCAGGAGAACGAGAACTACCGGGCTGCGTACAAGGACGTGTGCGCGGGGACGTATGCGCTCTCCGTGCCGTTCGCGGCGCGACTGTTCGACCTGGCGGTCAGGGGGCCAGGCGGACGGCTCGGAGGGGGCGGGTTCGTCGGGCAGATCACGGCGAACTCCTTCATGAAGCGGGAGTTCGGCAAGAAGCTCATCGAGGTCTTCTTCCGGAACCGGGTCGAGCTGTCGCATGTGATTGATACGTCGGGGGCGTACATCCCGGGGCATGGCACGCCTACGGTGATTCTGGTAGGGCGGAACCGGATTCCTAGTCCCGAGCGGACGGTTCGGGCGGTGTTGGGGGTTCGGGGGGAGCCAGTGCAGCCGAACAAGGGGAAGGAAGCGGAGGGGCACGTATGGCGGGCCATTGTGGAGCAGGTGGGGCGGCCGGGGAGTGAGTCGGACTGGGTTTCGGTGGAGAACACGGTCCGGCTAGGGTTCGCAAAATATCCTTGGTCACTTGCTGGCGGCGGTGCTGGCAGCGTCTTTGATGCAATTGATGCAGAGCGAGTAAGGCTTTCAGATTGGGAAGCCGACCTAGGATTTGTGAGTATTACTGGCGACGATGATTCGTTCGTTGTTCCGCGACACGTAGCTTCGCGGGATGAACGGTTCATGAATCGCCCCTTGGTTTCCGGAGAGGTGGTTCGCGACTACAGAGTGCTTGATAAGGATGTCGTCCTTTGGCCTTACAGCCAGAAGCTAAAGCCGGTAGATCTACCTGCCGAATCCCCGATGGTTCGTCGTCTGTGGCGGACGCGCAGCTACCTTAATTCGCGCAAGCGATTCGGTATCGCCATCCAAGACATTGAAGGGATCCAGTGGACCGAGTTTCGAGAATTCTACTCACGCCGTCTGGATCCGCCCGTCTTTCTTACTTATCCATTCGTTTCCACTCATAACCACTTTTCCCTCAACCGGCGAGAGGTGGCATGTATTCGAACAGCTCCCGTGATCAAGTTGCCAGTTGGGGTGATCGAGGATCGATACCTGGAGCTACTGGGGGTGCTCAATTCGTCGACGGCTTGCTTCTGGTTGAAGCAGGTTAGCCATGATAAGGGGAGCCAGTCAGGAACTGGTGGATTCATGCATGACGAATGGGAGCGGTTCTACGAGTTCACTGGAACCAAGCTTCAGGGGTTCCCCCTTCCAGGAGCTCTGCCGCTTGAGCTTGGGCGCTCCCTGGACCTTTCGGCGAGCGAGCTGGCGGACAGCGAGCCGGATGCTGTAGCTGGGCGCGAGACTCCACTTCGCGCCAACCTTGATCAGGCGCGTCGGGGTAGCGAAGCTGCCAGAGGGCGGATGATCGCACTTCAGGAAGAGCTCGATTGGACTGTCTACGGCCTCTACGGCTTGCTGACTCCGGCTGAAGTGGACCGGGTGACTCTGCCCGCCTCCTACGAGGTTCCCGAAGTCGCTTTGGGCGAGCGGGCTTTTGAGATCTCGCTTGCCAGGCGCGTGGCTGAAGGAGAGACGACAACTGTCTGGTTCGACCGCCATGGTGCGACCCCGATCGTGGATATCCCTGGGCATTGGCCGGACGAGTACAAGACTGTGGTGCAGGCGCGGCTTGACATCATCGCCTCGCGAACAAAGGACATTGGCCTGATCGAGCGGCCTGAGTGCAAGCGACGGTGGGCCGCCGAGTCGTGGGAGAAGAAGGAGCGAGCCGCGCTGCGGACCTGGTTGCTCGACCGGTGCGAAAGCAGTGAGCTCTGGTACGAGCTGCGGGACGGGATGAAGCAGCCGCGGTCGATGACGGTCAATTACCTTGCTGACCGATTGAGTTCGGATGCGGACTTCGTGTCTGTAGCGGCTCTGTACGCCTCTGACCATCTCGGCATGCCGGATCTCCCGCTTGCGCAGGTACTCACCGAAGTCATCGCCGATGAACACGTGCCGTTTCTCGCGGCCTTGCGCTACAAGGACTCAGGGCTACGCATCCGCGCACAGTGGGAGCAGGTCTGGGCGGACCAGCGGGAAGAGGACAAGGACGGTGTGGGCAGGGACATTGACCCGCCGAACAAGTACAAGACGTCCGACTTCCTGCGGTTCTCTTACTGGACGAACCGCGGCAAGCTCGATGTGCCCAAGGAACGCTTCATCTCGTATCCCGATGCGAGCCCGGACGGGGATCCGACGCTGATGCTCGGGTGGGCCGGGTGGGATCACAAGGATCAGGCGCAGGTGCTGTCGCAGTTGATCGATGCCCGGACCAAGAGGGACGGCTGGGGCACCGAGCGGATCGTTCCGCTGCTCGCGGGGCTGCGGGAGGTCATGCCGTGGGTGAAGCAGTGGCACGGTAAGCCGGACGCGGAGTGGGACGACGAGGTGCCGGCCGAGGTGCTTGAAGCCGACTATGAGGCGCTGTTGCGCAGGCACGGTGTGGGTGAGGCGCAGTTGGAGGCGTGGCGGCCGGTGAAGAAGCCGCGCGGACGGAAGGCTGCCGCGCCGAAGAAGGAGCCCGTCGAGCAGGTCGAGTTGGGCGAGGAGTAGGGGAGCAGGAGCCTCATGAGGCGGCAGGGATCTGCCGCCTCACCTGCCCAGGCGTCAGGATCCGGACGCGTACGTAGTGAAGGCCGACCAGGCATCGGGCGTCACGGTGAAGGGGCGGAGGGCGGTGTCCTTGGAGTCACGGACGTGGACCCCGTCCAAGCGGACGGCGACCTCGATGCAGTTGTCGCCTTCGCTTCCGCTGTAGCTGCTCTTGAACCAGTCCAAGTCTTCAGTAGTGCTCATAGCGCTCCTCGCATCTGTTCCAGCAGGCTCACCGTAGCCCGGCAATCCAGGGCCTGGGAACGCAGCTTGCCATAGCGTTGGAGAAGCACGCTCACGTCGTCCGGAGCAGTGATCAGGCTGCTAGAGCGCTGGCCTTCGACGTAGCCGATCCACTGGTGGCCAGGCCGCTCTGCCAGGTACATCTGACCGTCGACGCCGGTGTGGTCTTCCTGGCGAAGGGGCATGACCTGGATCTCCACGTTGCGTTGGCTGCCAATGTTGAGCAGGTGGTCGATGACATTGCGTGTGACCTCGGCTCCTCCCAAGTGACGTTCGAGGAGCGCTTGTTCGATGACGAAACTGAAAGCAGTGTTCGGCCGCTGAGCGAGGAGCTGCTGACGGTCCAGCCGAGCGGCGACCTCGCGTTCAAGCTGCTCCTCGGTCACAGGTGGCAGCCTGCGGTCGAAGATCGCCCGGATATACCCCTCCGGCTGCAACAACCCCGGAATCCCCCGGCACTCATACGCGTACAGCGTGATCGCTTCCTCCTCGATCCCCGCCCACTGCAGGAACCACGACGCCAGCCCGGCCTTCCTCCGCAGGCTCCTCGCCGTCGCCGTCAGGACCTTCTCCGCGACCGGTCCCAGCACCTCGCCGGCCCGGCATGGCAGGTTCTCCGGCGGGAACCGCTTGCCCTGCTCGAACTTGGCGATGTACGCCGCCGAGTACCCCACGCGGGGTGCGAACTCCTCCTGGGTGAGGCCCCCGGCCTCTCGGAGGGCCTTCAGCGCGGCCCCGAACGTCTTGAGGCCGTCGGACAGTTCGGGGCCACCGCCTGCCGATGTGCCGCTGTCGTGGTCCGCCGTCATCGCCGCCCCGCCTTTCGCGCCCGGTCAACCTGTCCATGGTTACGGGGAGTTACCCGACCAGTCCAGTGTGTGAACCCATACAGATGGATCTGTACCAGTGGCGTTCCTGTCACCTGCGGTGAATTGCCCGGAAGGCTGGGCCCATGACAGCTCCGCAGGCTCAACCGCCTGTAACCGTACGTGTGTTCACCCAAGCGTTCCCCGCGACTTCCCTCGGCGCGAGCCTCGCGCGCCGGTTCGCATTGGCGCAGCTCGGCGACTGGGGTATCCCGCCCGGCGCTCCGCTCCACGACACCGTCGCCCTGCTCGTTGCCGAGTTCGCGGCCAACGCCGCCCGCCACGGGCGGGTGCCGGGGCGGAACTTCGAGCTGCGCCTGCTGTACGAGCACGAGACCGCCGTCGTACGGATCGAGGTCTCCGACACTCACCCGCGACGCCCCGATCCCTCGGCCGTCGGCATGGCCGACCTGGACGCCGACGGCGGCCGGGGGCTCGCCCTCATCGAGGCCGTCGCCCACCGCTGGGGTGTCGACGACCGGACGGGGCCGGGCAAGACCGTATGGGCGGAGACCGAGCCGGTCGGGTCGTGAAGAGCGACAACGGCAGGGAGCGGATCAGGCGGACCGCCGCACCGCGGGCGCCTGTGCGACCAGCGCCCGCAGTTCCTCCCGCCCGCTCTCGACGACGGCCAGGAGTTCCGCGGGGCGGACCTCCGGCGGCAACGGGACATCGGCCACCAGGTCGAGCACCGTGCACGGCGTGTCCAGCCAGCGCCTCAGGGCCAGCCAGTGCTCGGCGAGGTCCGCGTCCAAGGACGGGTCCCACGGGTCGGCCGCGTACGGAGTGCGGTCCTCGCCGTATGCGTGCAGCAGGCCGGAGCGGCGGACCAGGCAAGGGAAGCAGAGGCCGCAGTGCGGCAGGCGACGCAGCCGGGACCGCCCGTGTTGCCGCACGGGAGACGTGCCGCAGCTCAGCGTCGCCTCCAGGGCTTCCTGCGGCAGGCCGGCGTCCCGGGCCGCTTCGCACACCTGACCCTTGGTGAGTGCCGCGAAGGGGTTGACGACCCGGACCGCCTGCTCCGGCCGGTCCGCGATCGTCTCGATGATCCGGTTGAGATGGTGCAGCGTCCACGGATGCACCGAGCGGGTGGAACAGGCGCCCCAACGGGCGGCGGACAGAGGCGGGTTGAGGGCGAGTTGGCCGTTCTCCGGGATGTGGACGAGAGGGACGTGCTCGGCCGCGGCCGCATGTACGGCCGTGGCGGCGTACAGCAGACCGCGTGAGCGGGTGGAGCGTTCGAGGGCGAAGGTGGCGTCCTTGGGCTTGCGTACGGTCTGGCTCTGCTCAAGGCGGCGCAGGTCGCGTTCACGCCGCCGGGACACGGCTTCGAACACGTAGTCCTGGAGCGACTCGAAGTTCCGCTCCTCGAAGGTGACCAGAAGCAGGGCGCGCGGGCTGCGTACCGTGGCGCGCTGGGCCGCCCACCCGAGGGAGTCGAGGCCGCCGGAGAACAGAGCCACCTCACCGGCGTACTCCTCGGGGCCGAACGGGAGCGGGCGGGATCGGGGCCGCGCGTTGGCGTCGTAGGGGCGGAACTCGACCTCCCAGCGGTCGCCCGTCACGGTCGTGAGCAGCGCGGTGAGGTGCGGGAGAGCGCGGGTCCACGCGTCGGGAGCGGTGACCGGGACGGAGAGGCGGATGTGCCGGGTCCAGCGGTCGAACGTCTCCTCCCGCGAGGTGCAGCGGTCCGCGGCGAAGACGGCACGGGCCACCCGCTGGAGGTCGTCCGCCCAGTCCGGGGCGGGAGCGAGGAGGTGGCGGCGGTCGGGTGCGCGGGCAGGGGACTCCCAGTACAGGGCGTCGCTCAGCGGCTGCCAGCCGGGGCCGGGCGCCGGAGCACCAGGGTGGGAGAGCCAGAAGTGGAAGGCCGGTGTCTCGGTCATGCGGCAGGTGTCCCCTCGCTCGGTGCAGCGTCCGGACCCTCTTCCAGGGCGGAGCCGGACGGGGTCACCAGGCCGAGCGCGGCGCCCACCGCCCGAGGGACCAGACCCCGCGCGACCTGCGCGAGCGTGCCGACCGCCGGATCCTCGAAGGCGGTGACCGCGTCCTCGGCCTGCTCCACCGCGTTCTTGAGATGTTCAGCCTCCTCGCACGGATTTGGCACCAGGTGCAGTACCTGTTCGGCGACCCAGTCCGCGACGTGGTCCTCGGGATCGGCCAGCGGCAGCACCGGGACCACGATTTTGATCTTCTCGGCGATGACGCCGCGCAGGAACTCGGCCACGACGTCCGCGAAGAACCACTGGTAGATCAGGCAGAGCAGGTCGCCGGACCAACCCTTGCCGTCTGCGGCGAGCGCCTCTGGATGCTGTGCGGCCAGCCGGTCCGCGGTTGCCGCGGCCGCCCGCCGTACTGCCGCGTCAGCGACCGTGCCGCCCTCACCGCCCACGGCTCGGACGAGCCGGGCCGCGAAGCCCGTACGGGCGTCACTCCCGTCCGGATCAGGCGGACCGCCTTCAGCGGTGTCCCGGCCCGCTGCGAGGGTGTCCATGACGGTCGTCAGCCGTTCGCCGGCCGCGCAGGCGGCGTCCCGCAGACCGAAGGCGGACGGGTCCGCTCGCAGAGTGCGATGCAGGACGCCCAAGCAGTCCTCGGCTATCACCTCCAGATCCTCAAGGCGGCCAGAACGCCATGCCGAGAGACGCCTTCCGACACGGCTCCACTCGCCGGCCGGCGTACCGGGGTTCCCTCTCGGCCCCGGCCACCGTGACGACGTACCCATCAGCACTCCCCCTCGTAGGGCGCCGACAGCCCTTTCTCCAGGGGAGCAGCAAGGTGGAGCGCCGGGTAGGGCGCGAGTCGGCCATGGCTGGAGAGCTGGCCCTTGGCCCCGGGTGCAACGCTGCGTGAGGTGGAGTGGCCTCCGGGGTACGAGAGGTTGCGCAGAGTGATCGACAGGTGCGTGAAGGGTACGAAGGGCCGGTTCCGCACACGTATGGCCTGGCAAGATTGGCGGGGGCGCGCAGCAGCAGCGTGTCACCGGTGCAGCCGGGGTCCAGCCGAGTGAGGGAATGATCGCCTGATGTCGACCAGAGAGCTCGTCCTGCGTGACGTCATCGCCGTCAAGGAAGACGTCCACGCCGGAAACTTCAAGGTCGACCTCTCTCAGGGCTTCAGCGAGACCGATGAGCGGGTGGGCGAGTACGTCGTCACCGAGCAGCTGCAGAAGCAGTTCCGCAAGGCGCTCGGTCTGGTCGCCGACGCCGTGCGCACGGGCGACTCGCACGCCGCCTATCTGCACGGTTCGTTCGGTGCCGGTAAGAGCCACTTCCTGACCGTGCTGCATGCGGCGCTCAACAACCACCCGGCGGCCCAGGCCAAGCGCCGCCTCGCTGAAGCCCTGGCCGAACACCAGGACTGGCTGCCGAGCAGCCGCTTCCTGATGGTGCCCTACCACCTGGTCGGCTCCGCGGACCTGGACTCCGCGCTGCTCGGCGGATACGTGCACACCGTGCGTCAGCTCCACCCCGAAGCGCCGACCCCCGCCGTCTACCGGGCCGATGCGCTGCTCGCCGATGCGCAGCGGCAGCGCGAGTTCCTCGCCGATGACGACAAGTTCCGGCAGTGGCTCGGAGTCGGAGCGCCGACGGCGCAAGCCGCCGTGGCGAACGAGGACGATGCCGACGATGTGCCACTGATCGACGCGGGCACGGGCGAGATCGCCGTCCCAGTTGACTGGAGCACCGCCGAGCTGGACGAGGCCTTTGCGGCGAAGGCCGGCGATCCAGAACGTGACCGTTTGGTGTCCGCGCTGGTCAGCGGCCCCATGGCGGCGTACGCCCAAGCGGCCCGCGGTGACAAGGACTCCTTCATTCCGCTGGAGAACGGACTGAAGGTCATCTCACGGCATGCCAAGGACCGCGGCTACGACGGCGTCGTACTCTTCCTCGACGAGCTGATTCTCTGGCTCCAGGCGCACATGGGGGAGCAGGACTTCGTCCGGGACCAGGTGCAGCGGCTGGTCAAGCTGATCGAGTCCGGCGACGGGGACCGGCCGGTGCCGATCGTGTCGTTCATCTCCCGCCAGCGTGACCTGTCCCAGTTGATCGGTGCGGACGTCGCGGGCGCCGAAGTGCAGAACCTCGAGCAGCAGATCGACTACCTCGCGGGGCGGATCGACGTCGTCGAGCTGGAGGACAGCAACCTCGTCGAGATCATCAAGCACCGGGTCCTCGCCCCGCGGCCCGGTATGGAGCAGGCGCGCGACGACGCGTTCAAGCTCGTCGAGTCGTCCCGGGACGAGGTGCGGCAGGTCCTGCTCGACGCACAAGGCCGCACCGAGGCGAACTGGGACGACTTCCGCACGCTCTACCCCTTGTCGCCCGCCCTGCTCAACGTCCTGGTCGACCTCTCCGGGGCGCTGCAGCGAGAGCGGACCGGTCTCAAGCTCGTACAGGAACTCCTCGGGCGCCGCCTCGACGACCTCAAGCTCGGCGAACTCATCCCGATAGGGGACCTGTGGGACGTCATCGCACAGCGCACCGGCGAGGCGTTCACGGCCAAGCTGAAGGCGGAGGCGGAGACCGCCCGGCGCTTCCATGAGCGGGTACGCGACCACCTCCTGACGAAGTACGGCTCGGCCGACGACAAGCGGTTCCAGACTGACGACCGGCTCGTCAAGACGCTGCTTCTCGCCGCCCTCGCCCCGCACGTGCCCGCCCTGTCCCGGCTCACCGGCGGCAAGCTCGCAGCCCTGAACCACGGAACGATCCGGACCCGGGTCGGGGACGCGGGCTCGGTCGCGGTCAAGCGACTCCTCGAGTTGCAGTCGGAGGGCTTCGACGGTGAACTGCGCAGCGAGGGCGACAGCACCGATCCGGTGTTCCATCTGCACCTGTCCGACCTCGACGTCGAACCGCTCCTCGAAGAGGTGCAGGGTGTCGCCGACCAGCTCGGCTACCGGCGTCAGTGGATCAAGGACCAGCTGTGGGCTGCGCTCGGAGTCCCCGACACCCAGGCGTTCGTCTGCATACGGGACGTCGTGTGGCGCGGGACGAAGCGCACGGCCGAGTTCGTCTTCGGCAATGTCCGCGATCCCCATCTGCCCGACGAGCAGTTCAGGCCGCAGCTGGGCAGCGACCTGAGGATCGTCATCGACTACCCCTTCGACGACGGCGACCACTCGCCGATGGACGACGTACAGCGGGTCGACCGGATGAAGCGGGCCGGAAAGTCCGCCCCCACCGTCGTCTGGCTGTCCGACTTCCTCTCCGAGCAGAAGAGCCGCAACCTCGGACGCCTCCTCAAGATCAACTACCTGCTTGAGCGGGACCGGCTCGAAGAGCACACCGCCACGCGCCCTGCCGACGAACGCGCCCAGATCCGTAACCAGCTCAAGGCGTCCAGGGACAATCTCACCGGTCAGCTCACCGAGGCGCTCCAGCAGGTGTACGGCATCGCCCGGGCCGAGCCCGGCACCACAGGAGCCGAGGTGCCCGAAGGGAAGCACCTGCTCACCCTCCAGCCCGGTTTCACCCGCACCAACCCCGAGGCAGCCGTCAGCTTCGAGGAGAACCTGTACTTTCTCGCGGACGGCATCCTCGCGGCATGCCACCCCAAGCACCCGGACTTCGACCCGCGCCTCACCCGCAAGGCCATCACCAAAGCAGAGCTGAAGACCACGCTGACGTGGATCAACCGGGCCATGGCGGACGGCAGTCGCCGCGTCGTCGTCGACGGACACCAGCTGGCCGGCGTACGGAAGATCGTCCACGCCCTTGGTCTCGGCGAGGTGCACGACGGACCGCTCAACGTCACCAACGACTGGCGGCTGCGGATCAACAAGAAGGCCGCGGAGAACCCTGACGTCGGCCCCGACCTGTCGGTGGAGGACATCCGTACCTGGATCGAGGAGCTCGGCTACACCGGCCTGGACCGCAACGTCAGCAACCTGATCATCGCGACCTACGCCCTGCTCGACGACCGCACCTGGGTCTACCAGACCTCGCCCCTGACCGAGGCCCCCGACCTCGAACGGATCGGCCAGGGATACGGGCTCCGAGCAGTGGAACTCCCGAGTGAGGACGAGTTCACCACCGCCCTGGGACGCGCGGGGAAGATCTTCGGCAAGACCGTCTCACGGGTGTTGTTCGCCCGTAACGTCGCCACTCTCGCGGAGAAGGTCCGTAAGGTCGCCGAGGACAATCAGCGGGCGGTCGGCGATGCTCGCACCCTGCTGCAGGACAACGCGGCACGTCTCGGCCTGGCAGGGCCGGGGGGCGCGGACGCCCCGCGCATCAAGTCCATGAAGGCGGCGGCCGATCTCGTCGCGCGCCTGTTGCGCGCCGATTCCCCGGCCGCCCTGGTGAGGGAACTGGCTGCCGCGGCGTATGACGTCACAGACGGAGAGATCGGGGCAGCGCTTGTTCAGGCCCCCGAAGTGCTCACCGCGCTGCGCTCGCCCGACTGGACAGAGGACCTCGACACGGTCCGCTCCCTCACGAACCGGGGCGACAGCGTCGGTGAGCGAGCCGCCCGGCTCCTCGACCAGGTGTCCCGGACCGCGAACGAGCACGAGGAGGAGTCCTCGCTCGTTCCCGTACTGGACGGGCTGCGGGACAGCACGAAGGCGCTGATGCGCGAGGTGGCCCGGCTCGCACAGGCAGCCCCGCCCGTCGTACCTCCGGAGCCCGCGGTGTCGTCGGAGCGCACCGCCCAGGACGTCAGTCTCACCGAGCACGGGAATCCGCGCGTCCCCACGCCGCCCGTCACGGCACCTCCCGCCGACGGTGCGGGCACCGGGTCCGCGCCCGCGCACCCGGGCCTCTCGGATACCTCCCACCCTGTGCATGTGGTGGAACCGAGGCGGCTCGAAGCGACTCTGGCCGCCACGGTCACCCGCATCGAGGACGAGATCCGCACCTTTCTGGTAGCCCACCCCGACAGCCGGGTCCAGGTCACCTGGAAGCCGATCGCCGCCGAGGGCAGCGACAATGAAGGGACCGGAGACTGATGGCCCCTGCCGCGCCGCGGGTCGGGCGACGCACCGTCGAAGCGCTCCTGACCGCGCACAAGGACAGCCTGCGCGAACGCAGCCTGGTCTTGATCCACGGCTGCTACCTCCCAGGAGCGCCCACCCGGTTCACGACGGCCGTCGAGGACGAGCCCCGCCGCGTGCAGGTCCGGGACGAATCCTCCGTCCTCGGCGTGACGGCCGCCTGGCACGATCACCGGGACACGGCCGGACCGGGCGACGTCCTCGTGGTCACCACCGGGGTCGACGACGAGCAGCTCGGCTGGGACCTGCGCGGGCAGGCCATTCTTCGCCGCACGCTCACTGTCGAGAACGCGGAGGTCGTCACCCAGCGATTCGGCGCCACCGGCCTTGATGTCCGCATGTACGGCATGGAGTGGCTCCTCGAAGCGCTCCTGGAAGCCGAACCCTCCGACACCGGTTGGCCGCGCGTCGGGGGGCTGCTCACTCTCGACACGGCACTGCGTGTCCTGGCCGTACAGCGGCTCGGCCTCGGCTCCGGCGAGGGCGGACCCGGGGCCGGCCCCCAGGCGCAGCCGCCCACGCTCGACACCGACACCCTGCTCGCCTGGTCGCGTACACCGGCGGGCCCACTCCGCTTTGCCGAACTCCCCGTCATCGAACGCACCGAACTGAAGAAGTGGCTCGGCGACACGGCGGGCCCTGCCGCACCAGTGCTTCTCTCCCTCGCGGAAGCCGGACTCGGCCACGACGCCATGGCGCTCGGCGTCCTCGCGGCGGTCCTGAGGGACCCTGCTGTGGCTCCCGACACCGCCCTCACGATCGGCAGCCTCTTCGGCCAGGTCATGCCCCGCCGGGCAGCCCTCAGCGCCTTCACCGACGCGGTGGAAGGGACGCTGACCCGCTGGATCGCCCAGGCCAGGACCAGCCCGGCCGCCCGGCGACAGGTCTTCGCCGTACTGGATCGTGCCGACCAGCTGGCCGAAACAGCAGGCCTGGCCGAGACCCTCACCAGGAGCCGGTTCCTGCCCACCGGATTCGCCGCGCAACTCGGCAGGACCGTCGCCGAAGCACGCCGTTCCTCCACGGCAGGAGAGACGGCGCTCGCCGACCTGGCAGGACACGGCCTTGCCGCGCTCTACCCGGACCGGGTGCAGGTGGCGGAGATGGCGGTGCGCATCGCCCGCTGGCTGGAACAGCCCGAACCGGCCGTGCCCACGGTGGAGAGCGGCATCCGCTCCCAGATCACCGACTGGGGCTGGGCCGACCGCGCGCTCACCCTCCTGTGGGCAGGGGACCCCGGCGGCGATCTGGCCACAGGCCGCGAACTGCAGGGCCTCTACGAGCAGGGCCGGGCGCGCAGAGAACGCCTCGACGAGCAGTTCGCCCGCCACCTCGCGGCCTGGTCCGCGCACGCCAGCGCGCACCAGCCGAACGGCGCCCTGGTCATCGAGAACGTATTGGAGACGGCCGTACGTCCGCTGGCCGGTGCGGGAGCGCCCTTGGTCGTCGTACTCGACGGGATGAGCTGCGCGGTCGCCATACAGCTCGGTGAGGAGACGGAGCGCGAAGGCTGGCGGGAGGTCGTGCCGCGACCGGCCGACGGACAGTCGGCAGGCCGGATGGCCGCGGTATCCATGCTGCCCTCCGTCACCCGGACGAGCCGTGCCTCGCTCCTCACCGGAGAAGCAGTCCAGGGCGGGCAGTCCGTGGAGGCAGCAGGCTTCCGCGCCTTCTGGAAGCGGCACCGCAAGGAAGCCGCCCTCTTCCACAAGGCGGACATCGGTGGCGAGACGGGCCACGCTCTTGCCCACGAGCTCATGGGCGCACTCGCTTCCGACGCGGTCGTCGGCGTGGTCCTGAACACCATCGACGACGCGCTCGACAAGGGACAACAGGGACGCGGAACGACCTGGGGCCTCGACGACATCACCCACCTGCGGGACCTGCTGTCAGCGGCCAAGGGCTACGGACGCCCGGTCGTGCTGGTCGCCGACCATGGACACGTCCTGGAGCGGGGCAGCCGCAGCGGCAGCACGGAGGTGCCCGCAGCCGGAGCGGCCTCGCCGCGATGGCGGACCGGCGGACCGGCCCAGGACGGAGAGATCGAGATCCGGGGAGACCGGGTCCTCGAAGGAGGCGGCAGTGTCGTCCTGCCGTGGCGTGAGGACATCCGGTACACCGGACGCAAGGCCGGCTACCACGGAGGCGCGTCTCTCGCGGAGGTGACCGTCCCCGTGCTCACCCTTGTCGCCGTCGCCGAACAGACGCCCAAGGGCTGGGACGGGCTGCCGCGGGAGCGGTCGACCCCCGCATGGTGGAGCGAACCCCTGCCGGGAGCCGAGCCCACACGGGCGGCCCTTCCCGCAGCCGGGAGCGCGGGAGCCGCGGTGGAGACAGAGTCGCGTCAGGACACGACCGGCACCGAGGCCCGCATGAGTTCTTCGGCCGTCCCCCGAACCGCCGCCCCCCGAACCACCGTCGGCCTGGGCAGCGAGGTGGTGGCGAGTGAGGTCTATGCAGCGCAGAAGGAATATGTCCGCAAAGCGCCGGAGGCGAAGGTCGTCGCCGCGGTCATCGACGCTCTCGTCGCCGCAGGCGGCACCATGTCTCCGGCGGCGCTCGCGGCGGCGATCTCCGCGACCGGACGTGTCCGGCGCAACATCGAGGGTTTCGTCGCAACCGTTCAGCGATTGCTGAACGTCGAGGGCTATCCCGTCCTCGGATTCGTCGACGCCGGACACGCGGTGAAACTCGATGTCCCGCTGCTGAGGGAGCAGTTCCTGCCGCGACCGAAGCTGAAGGAGTAAACGACATGTCGCTCTCCGCCCCGGTGAGCGTGGCCAGACGCCGCGAGGTCATCGACGCGCTGCGACGCGGCACCGTACCGCAGGCCGGCCTCGATCTGTTCGCCGTGGGACTCGGCCGGTTCGAAAGCGCCCTCGACGACGACCTTGCCACGGTCACCCGCGGTGGCGCCGCCTTCCACGCGATCCGCGGCGACTACGGGTCCGGCAAGACGTTCTTCGCACGCTGGCTGACCGAGCGCGCCAAACGGGCCGGCCTGGCCACCGCGGAAGTGCAGATCTCCGAGACGGAAACACCCCTGCACCGCCTGGAGACGGTCTACCGAAGGCTCACCGAACGCCTGGCCACCGCCACGCACCAACCCAGCGCACTGCGTGCGGTGATCGACTCCTGGTTCTACACGCTGGAGGAGGAGGTACTCGACGGCGAGGACCTCGACGAGGAGGACGAGGCGGCGCTCTCCGAGGCTGTGACCGCACTGATGGAGCGACGGCTCTCCGATGTCGCGCGTACCACCCCCGCGTTCGCCGCAGCCCTCCGCGGCTACCGTGGAGCGGTCACGGAGGGGGACGGGGCCACCGCGGAAGCGCTGATCGCCTGGCTCGGCGGACAGAAGTCCGTCGCGGCGTCGGCACGCCGCTCGGCAGGAGTGCGCGGAGACCTCGACCACTTCGCAGCCCTCGGTTTTCTCCAGGGCCTGCTCACCGTGTTGCGGGACTGCGGCCACCCCGGTCTTCTCCTCGTACTCGACGAGATCGAGACACTTCAGCGGGTCCGCGGCGATGTCCGGGAGAAAGGACTCAACGCACTACGGCAACTCCTCGACGAGATCGACGCGGGCCGGTTCCCCGGGCTTTTTCTCGTCATCACCGGCACCCCTGCCTTCTACGACGGTCAACAGGGCGCGCAGCGGCTGCCCCCGCTGGCCCAGCGTCTGGCCACCGACTTCACCACCGACCCGCGCTTCGACTCGCCGCGCGCGGTGCAACTCCGCCTGCCGGGCTTCGACCTGCCCAGGCTCGGCGAACTCGGCCGGAACGTCCGCGACCTCTACCAGGCGGCAGCGACCCATCCCGACCGGGTGGCCGCACGCGTGGACGACCGTTACGTCGACGAGCTGGCCACAGCTGTCACCGGTGGACTCGGCGGCAAAGTCGGCGTCGCACCGCGCGTCTTCCTGCGCAAACTCGTCGCCGACGTCCTGGACAGGGTCGACGAGTTCGAGGACTTCGACCCGCGCGAGCACTATGCACTCACGATCGCGGAGGCCGAACTCAACAGCGTCGAGCGAAACGCCGCGGCCGGGGACGCCGACGACATCGCGCTGGAACTGCCATGAGCGCGGTCGGCGAACTGGAACCGGCGCTCGTCCACCACATCGTCAACACCCTTGGCTGGAAAGGCCTGCGCCCACTCCAGGAAGCAGCGGTGGAGCCGCTGTCCCGGGGCGAGGACGCCCTCCTCCTCGCCCCTACCGCCGGCGGGAAGACCGAAGCGGCGTGCTTCCCACTGCTGTCCCGGATGCACCGCTCCCGGTGGTCCGGCACGTCGGTGCTGTACCTCTGCCCCCTCAAGGCGCTGCTGAACAACCTGCTGCCCAGAGTCGAGACGTACACCTCCTGGCTCGGACGCGGTGCCGCACTCTGGCACGGCGACACCACCTCCGGAACCCGCGGGCACATCCTGGCGGGTCGGCCGGACGTCCTGCTCACCACCCCTGAGTCGCTGGAAGCGATGCTGGTGAGCGTCAATGTCGATCATGCATCGTTCTTCTCGGGGCTCCGAGCAGTAGTGGTCGACGAAGTGCACGCCTTCGCCGGCGACGACAGGGGCTGGCACCTGCTGGCCGTACTGGAGCGACTGCAGCGCGTGGTGGGACGCCCACTCCAGCGTGTCGGACTCTCGGCGACGGTCGGCAACCCCGGCGAACTCCTCACCTGGCTCCAGGGATCGGGGGCGGGCTCACGCCCCGGACAGGTCGTCGCCCCGCACCTGGACGCGCCGACGGGCGCAGCGAGTGGTGCAACCCCTGGTTCCGTACCGCCCGGGGACATCCAGCTCGATTATGTGGGATCGCTCGAGAACGCGGCGACCGTCATCAGCACCTTGCACCGCGGCGAAAAACGCCTGGTCTTCTGCGAGTCACGGCGCCTGGTCGAAGAACTGGGATCAGCGCTACGAGCACGAGGAGTGACCACGTTCCTCTCTCACGCATCGCTCTCGCTCGACGAACGCAGGCGGGCGGAAGCGGCTTTCGCCGAAGCGCGGGACTGCGTGATCGTGTCGACCAGTACGCTCGAACTCGGCATCGATGTCGGTGACCTGGACCGGGTCGTCCAGATCGATGCCCCGGCCTCGGTCGCGTCCTTCCTGCAACGGATCGGCCGTACCGGACGTCGCCCCGGGAGCTCACGGAACTGTCTCTTCCTCACCCTCGACCGCGCCGGCCTGCTGAGTGCGGCAGGGCTCCTGTTGCAGTGGTCGCGAGGCTGGGTCGAGCCGGTGGTCGCACCTCCCGAGCCGCGGCACATCGTGGCTCAGCAATTGCTCGCCCTCTGCCTCCAGGAGGGCGGCGTCGGAAACAATCTGTGGCATGAAGAGTGGAACGGCCTCGGGCCGTTCGGCCCGTCCGCGCAGCCGATCGTCAAACATCTGGTGGCAGAGGGGTATCTCGATCAAGACGACGGGCTGCTCTTCATCGGCCCGGAGGCCGAACGCCGCTTCGGGCACCGGCATTTCATGAACCTCACCGCGGTATTCACCGCCCCGCCCCAGTTCACCGTCCTGCAAGGCCGGACCGAGATCGGCCGTACCGACCCCAGCCTGCTAACCGAGCAGATCGCCGGCCCTCGTCGGCTCCTGCTCGCCGGGCGGAACTGGCAGGTCACCTATATCGACTGGAAACGGAAGCGGTGTTTCGTCGAACCGGTCGACGGAGGTGGCAAAGCCAAGTGGACCGGGGCCGGTTTCGGCCAGGGTGCGTCCTTCCGGCTTGTCCGCGCGGTGCGTGAAGTGCTCCTCGGCACCGACCCCCCGGTGAATCTGACCCGGAGAGCTCAGGGCTGCCTGGAGGAAGCACGGGAGCACTTCATGGAGCAAGTGCATCCAGGAGGAACTCTGATCGTGCGGCAACAAGGAAGAGCAGACCATCTGCGCTGGTGGACATGGGCCGGACACAGGGCGAATGCCACTCTGGCAGCCACCCTCGGTGGCGTCGCAGTGCCAGGACAGCGTCTCAATGATCACTGGGTACGCCTACGGGACGACCTCACTCCGACGGATTGGAGACTGGTCCGACAGGATATGACGGAGCGCCTGGCTTTGCCGGACATCGACGAGAAGGCTGTCCGAGGTCTGAAATTCGGGGATGCTCTTCCCTCGCGACTGGCCGAGGCGACACTGGCGATCAGACTCGCGGACCTCGAGTCTGCGGCTGCTGTGCTGTCCGAGCAGGTGCGCTTCACCGGAGGGGGCGTCTGACCTGCATGGTGCTGGGATGAAGCTCCCGTGCTGGGATCGTGCTGGGATGACCCCTCCAGAACCACGTTTCCTCAGGTGGGAGCCCCGCCTTGCGGATTCCGCTTCAACGTGTGAGTCCGGCGGCGAGGGCCGTCGCGTACTGCTCGTCCGTCACCGGCTCCAGCCAGGTGGTGCCGTCGCCGGTGCCGTCGCCCACGACGATGGCGATGTGGGCCAGGAGGTTGGTGTCGGTGGCGCCGTGCCAGTGTTCCTCGTTCGGGGGGGGGCACTTGACGGTTTCACCGGCGCTGACGCGGATGACGTTGCCGTCTCGGGTGCCGACCAGGCCCACGCCGTCGGTGATGTGCAGGACCTGGCCCAGGGCGTGGGAGTGCCAGTAGGTGCGGGCGCCGGGGGTGAAGCGCACCAGGGCGGCGGCCGGGCGGGCCGGTTCGGTGGGGGGCTCGATCATGTTGAGGTAGACGTCGCCGGTGAAGCGCGCCGCCACCGAGGAGGCGCAGTTCACCGGTGATCCCGCTGCCGCCCCCGACCCGCGGCAGGGCTGAGCACGCCGGACCGCGCGCGGCACCGGCCGGTCGGGACGGCAGTGGCCGCCGGTCAGCGAGGCTTGGTCGCGCGGACGATCGCCGAGTGCATGCCGTCGGCCACCGCCTGGGTCGGCGTGATCTCCACGTCGATGAAACCTGCGGCCTCCAGGCCCTGCCGGTACTCGGCGAAGGACAGCGCACCGGCGACGCAGCCGGCGTAGTCACCGCGCTCGGCACGCTGAGCGGGGGCGAGGGCGTCGTCGGCGACGACATCGGAGACGCCGATCCGGCCGCCGGGCCTCAGCACGCGGAACGTCTCCGCGAACACGGCCGGCTTGTCGGTGGACAGGTTGATCACACAGTTGGAGATGACCACGTCGATGGTGTTCGCCGGCAGCGGGACGGCCTCGATGGTGCCCTTGAGGAACTCGACGTTCGTCGCGCCCGCCTTCTCGGCGTTGGCCAGGGCGAGTTCGAGCATCTCGTCGGTCATGTCCAGTCCGTACGCCTTGCCGGCCGGGCCGACGCGGCGGGCGGAGAGCAGGACGTCGATGCCGCCGCCGGAGCCGAGGTCGAGCACGCGCTCGCCGGTGCGGAGTTCGGCGACGGCCGTGGGGTTGCCGCAGCCGAGGGAGGCGGCGACCGCTTCGGCGGGCAGGGCGTCGCGCTCGTCGGTGGCGTAGAGGGTGGAACCGAAGTTCTCGTCGACCTCGACCGGCTCGGGACCGCAGCAGCCGGTGTCGCCTGTGGACACCCGCACGGCTGCCTCGGCGTATCGGCGGCGGACGGTTTCGCGCAGGTCGGTGGAGTGTTCGCTCATGACAGTTGCCTCCGAACGGGCTGTATTGACGTTCGTTGATGCAACCTTGCGCCTTGAATCGAAAAACGTCAACATAGAGGCATGTCGAAACAAGAGCTCGAGGTGATCGGTCAGGACGCCGCCTGCTGCGAGGGCCTGGCAGCCGCGCCCCTGGACGAGGAGCGCGCCCGGGAGCTGGCGAAGGTGTTCAAGGCGCTGGGCGACCCGGTGCGGCTGCGGCTGCTGTCGATGATCGCCTCGCGCGGGGAGGGCGGCGAGGTCTGCGTCTGCGAGCTGACCCCGGCCTTCGATCTGTCGCAGCCGACGATCTCCCACCACCTCAAGCTGCTCCGCCAGGCCGGTCTCATCGACTGCGAGCGCCGCGGAACGTGGGTGTACTACTGGGTGCTGCCCGGGGTTCTGGACCGGATCGCCGCGTTCCTGAGCGCGCCGGAGTCCGCCGCCGGGACAGCCGCCATGGCAGCCACCGCAGCCACCGGAGCCGCCCCATGACCCCGCCCCTCGGCCGCCGCGTCGTCGCCGAAGCGCTCGGAACCGGGCTCCTGGTCGCCGTGGTCGTCGGGTCGGGCATCCAGGCCGCCCGGCTCTCGCAGGACGCCGGCGTGCAACTGCTCGCCAACTCCCTCGCCACCGTCTTCGGCCTGGCCGTGCTGATCACGCTGCTCGGGCCGGTCTCCGGCGCGCACTTCAACCCCGTCGTCACCCTCGCCGTCTGGTTCACCGGCCGCCGCGACGGCACCGGGCCGACCTGGCGGGAGGCCGCCGCGTACGTGCCCGCGCAGGTCGCCGGGGCGATCGGCGGTGCGGTCCTGGCCGACGCCATGTTCGGGAAGCCGCTGGTGAGGTTCTCCACCCATGACCGCTTCGCCGGGCACCTGTGGCTGGGCGAGGTCGTCGCCACCGCCGGGCTGATCCTGCTCGTTCTCGGCCTGGGCCGCATCGGCCGCACGGCCCTGGCCCCCGCCGCCGTGGCCTCGTACATCGGGGCCGCCTACTGGTTCACCTCCTCCACCAGCTTCGCCAACCCCGCGGTGACCGTCGGCCGTGCCTTCACCGACACCTTCGCCGGTATCGCCCCCGCCTCCGTCACCCCGTTCATCGCGGCCCAGTTGCTCGGTGCCGCGCTCGGGCTGGGCGTCGTCGCGGTCGTCTACGGACGTCCCGCTCGTGCGGCGCACGGCGTCGTCCCGCACGGCGTCGTCCCGCACGGCGAGCCCGAAGCCGCCCACTCCTGACCGACCGTCCCCGTCTGCAAGGACACCGCCATGAGCGCTGCCGCCCCGCGTCCCTCCGTACTGTTCGTCTGCGTCCACAACGCCGGCCGCTCCCAGATGGCCGCCGCCTTCCTCACCCGCCTCGCCGGGGACCGGGTCGAGGTGCGCTCGGCGGGATCGGCACCTGCCGCGGCCGTGAACCCGGCCGTCGTGGAGGCGATGAACGAGGCCGGTGTCGACATCTCCGCCGAGACCCCGAAGGTCCTCACCCCCGAGGCGGTCCAGGCGTCCGACGTGGTCATCACCATGGGCTGCGGGGACACCTGCCCCGTCTTCCCCGGCAAGCGGTACCTGGACTGGCAGCTCGACGACCCGGCAGGACAGGGCGTCGACGCCGTCCGCCCCATCCGGGACGCCATCGAGCAGCGCGTGCGCGGCCTGCTCGCCGAACTCGGCGTCCCGGCCGGGGCGTGACGCCGTGAGGACGGGCCTCGTCCTCACGGCCTGTCAGGGAATCCAGGTTCAGAACTGAAGCGCCCAGGCGTCGATCCGCCCGGTGTCCAGGCGGGCGTTGTCGCTCACCCGGAGGGTCCACGTCCCGTTCGCGGCCTCGGCCGAGGCGTTCACGGAGTACGTGGTGTCGATGTTGTCCGCACTGCCGCCGGTGCCGTACCCCTTCAGGGTGTACGCCGTGCCGTCGGGGGCGATCAGCTGGACCTGGAGATCGCCGATGTACGTGTGGACGATGTGGACCTCGACGGCCAGGGCCGAGGGCGCGTTGCCGGAGACGCCGGAGACGGTCACCGGGGACTCGGCGGTGGCGTTGTCGGCGATGGCCTGGTCGGCGGTGTTCTCGAAGCGCGGGCCGGGCGGGGTGGTCGTACCGCCGCCGACGTTCAGGAGCCGGTTGGGGGAGCCGCTGCCGGGGCTGGTGACGACGCCGGTGGTGGCGGCGGCCGTCAGCGCGGCGGAGACCTGCGCGGGAGTGGCCGTCGGGTTGTCGGCCAGATGGAGGGCGGCGGCTCCGGCGACGTGCGGGCTCGCCATCGACGTACCGGAGATGGTGTTGGTCGCCGAGTCGCTCGAGTTCCAGGCCGAGGTGATGGACGAGCCGGGTGCGAACAGGTCGAGGACCGTACCGTAGTTGGAGTAGCTCGCCTTCGCGTCGCTCGACGTCGTGGCGCCGACCGTGACGGCCTCGGTGACACGGGCCGGGGACCGGGTGGAGGCGTTGGTGGACTCGTTGCCGGCCGCGACCACGAAGGTGACGCCGGAGGTGACGGCGTTGCGTACGGCGGTGTCGATGGCCGTGTCGGCGGGGCCGCCGAGGGACATGTTGGCCACGGCCGGCTTGACCGCGTTCCCCGCGACCCAGTCGATGCCCGCGACGACCTGGGCCGTGGTGCCCTGGCCGGAGTTGTTCAGCACGCGGACACCGACGACCTTGGCCTGCTTGGCGACGCCGTAGGCGCTCCCGGCGACGGTGCCGGCGACATGCGTACCGTGACCGTGGCCGTCCTGGGCGGTGTTGTCGTTGTCGACGGCGTCGTAGCCGTAGGAGGCGCGCCCGCCGAAGTCGCCGTGGGTGATGCGGACGCCGGTGTCGATGACGTACGCCGTGACGCCCTGGCCGGCCGAGTCCGGGTAGGTGTACGAGCTGTTCAGCGGCAGGTTCTTCTGGTCGATGCGGTCCAGGCCCCAGGAGGGCGGGCTGGGTTGCGTCCCGGTGATGCGGTAGGTCCTGTTCTGCACGACGGAGGCGATGGCCGGGTCGGCGGCGAGGCGTTTCGCCTCGGACTCGGACGCCTCGACGGCGTAGCCGTTCAGGGCCTTGGTGTACGTCCGCTCGATGTCGGCGCCGTACTTGTGCGCGAGGGCACGGCCCGCGGCGGAACCGGCCTTCTCGGTCTTCAGGGTGACGATGTAGCTGTCGGCGACGGCGTTCGCGGCGCCCTCGTACTGGACGCGTCCCTCGGCGGCGACCGGGGCCGCGCCGGCGGGGAGGGCGGAGACGAGGCTCGCGACGAGCGCCGCGGTGGCCGTCGCGCCGAGCGCGGCCAGTCTTCGCCGGGTGGATCCGTGGGGAGTACGCATCACTGCCATCTGAGGGGTCCTCCTCGATCGGTGGTGCGCTGTGGGGTGTGGTGCACGCCCGTCGAAGCCACCCTGGAGTCATGGTCATGTCAACCCGAGGACGACTCCTGTGCGTCAGCCGAAAGATTGAGGCCTCCACAGGAATTGCACAAGGGCCCTGCACGCATGTACAGGGCCCTCGTGATGCGCCGTCAGTCGTCGAACGCCGTGTCGCGGCTGCGCTTCTCCCACGCCACGACCTCGTCCCGCACCTGGTCGAGATGGCCGAGGACCGCGCTGACGCCGTCGTCACCGAGAGGTAGGCGCAGCGGGGTCGGATCGGCGTCCAGGGCGGCCAGGATCAGGGCGGCGGCCTTGGCCGGGTCGCCGGGCTGGGCGCCGTCACCGCCGGCGACGGCCCCACGGGTCTCGCTGACCTTGCCGTACACCCCGGTGTCCGCACTGGCGCCGGCCCGCCCGGTCTCGAACAGACTGGTGCGGAAGGCGCCCGGCTCGACGATCAGCACCTTGATGCCGAAGTCCGCGACCTCGTCCGCGAGTCCCTCGGACATGCCCTCCAGGGCGAACTTCGTCGCGCTGTACGCCGAGAAGCCCGCGAAGGACAACTGCCCGCCCATGCTGCTCATCTGCACGATCGCGCCCGAGCGCCGCTCCCGCATGTACGGCAGCACGGCCCTGCTGAGGGCGGCAGGGCCGAAGACATGCACGTCGAACAGCGCCCGCAGCTCCTCCTCGGTGGTCTCCTCGAAGGCCCCGACATGCGTCCGGCCCGCATTGTTGACCAGGACGTCGATCCGCCCGTGCCGCGCCACGACGTCCCGTACGGCGGCCTCGGCGGCGCCGGTGTCGGCGACGTCCAGGCGCAGCGCCTCCACTCGGTCGGGGTGGGCGGCGACCAGGTCGTCCAGCGCCTCGGGGCGCCGGGCCGCGCCGACCACCACATCGCCCGCCGCGAGGGCCGCCTCGGCGATCGCCCGCCCGAAGCCGCTGCTCGCACCCGTGATCAGCCACACCTTGTTCATGACAGCTCCCCGTCTCGTGTCGTCACTCCCTCACCCTCTCGCCGGACCTTCCGGCCCGTCCAAGACCTAGGGTGATAACCCATGGTTATGACCATGGACGTTCATGTACGGGACCTGCGCTACTTCGTGGCGGTGGCCGAGGACATGCACTTCACCCGCGCCGCAGAGCGCCTCTATGTGTCCCAGCCCGCCCTGAGCAAGCAGGTCCGGGCCCTGGAGCGGCAGTTGGGCGTCGAGTTGTTCCGGCGCGACCGGCACGGCGTGGCCCTCACCGGCGCCGGTACGGCACTGCTGCCGCACGCCCGGCGGGTGCTGGCGGACTGGGCGGAGGGAGCGGCCGCGGTGGAGTCGGCCCGGGCGGCGCAGCGCAGCACGCTGGTGGTGGGTATGAGCACCAGCCCGGTCCGCGGCGGTCTGCTGCCCGCGATCCGCTCCCGTTTCACGGTGGCGAACCCGGAGGCCGTCGTCCGGCTGCGGCAGGTGAACTGGGAGGACCCGACCGCGGGCCTCGCCGACGGTGCCGCGGACGTGGCCTTCGTCTGGCTGCCGCTGCCCGGCCAGGACCGCTTCGCCTGGACGGTCGTCGCCGAGGAGCCGCTCCTGGTCGCCCTGCCGGAGACGCACCCCCTCGCCGGCCGTACCGAGATCGACTTCGCGGACCTGCTCGACGAGCCGTTCCTCGCGCTGCCCGAGAGCACGGGCCCGCTGCGCGACTACTGGCTCGCCCTGGACGCGCGTGACGGCCGGCCGCCCCGGATCGGCGCCGAGATCGCCAGCACGGAGGAGACGTACGAGGCACTCGCCGCCGGCCTCGGCGTGTGCCTGGTGGCCGAGGGCAACGTCCCCCTGCTCACCCTGGGCGGCGTGACCGCCCGCCCGGTGCGCGGTGTCACCCCCAGCCGCTACGTCCTGGCCTGGCGCCGGGAGGACGGACGGCGGCCGCTGGTACGGGCGTACGCGGAGGCCTGCCGGCGGGTGACGGAGAGGGCGTAGCACCGGCCCTCACCGCCCTCGAAGCCCTCTGCGCCGAACGCGGCCGCCATACCCCGCCGCACCCGCTTACGATGCGCGCAGCCGTACGACAGACCCCGCCCACGCCTCAGCCAGGAGCTCCGTACCCGTGTCGATACCCCCGCCCCCTGGGAACCCGCACCCCCAGGACCCGTACGGCCGGCCTCCTGCCAACTGGCCGCAGGCGCACCGTCCGTACGGCACCCCGGTCTCCGTCAACGCGCTCGCCGTGGCCGCTCTCGTGCTCGGTGTGCTCTGCTTCCTGCCCGCCGCGGGGCTCGTCCTGGGGCTGGTCGCGCTGTGGCAGATCCGGCGGTCCGGGCAGAGCGGGCGGGGCATGGCGATCGCCGGGGTGGTGCTGTCGTCCGTCGGAGCCGTGCTGTGGGGGGTGGTGCTGGCCACGGGCGCCGCGTCCGAGGTCTGGGCGAAATTCGAGGACGGCGCGCGGGGCAACGAGAGCCTGTCGCTGAGCAAGGGCGACTGCTTCGACGCGCCCGACGGTCTGGAGGGCGACACCTACGACGTCGACCCGGTCTCCTGCCAAGACGGGCACGACGGTGAGGTGTTCGGGGTCGTCACGCTGCCGGGCGGCGCCTTCCCGGGCGACGGCAAGGTCACCGGCATCGCCGACGAGAGGTGCTACGCGCTCCAGAACCAGTACGCCATGGACTCCTGGGCGATGCCGACCGACGTCGACGTGTACTACCTCATGCCGTCCCGGGAGACATGGCGCTACGGCGACCGCGCGATCATCTGCGTCTTCGGCAGCACCGACGCGAAGGCCGAGCTGACCGGCTCCCTGCGCGGCGACCCCACCACGCTCGACACCGACCAGGTCGTCTTCCTGTCCACGGCCAACGCCGTCGACGCGGCGCTGTACGAGGAGCCGGAGGAGCCCCCGGAGGACGATCTCGCCGGAACCCGGGCCTGGGCCACGCAGGTGCACGATGTGCTCGGCGGACAGATAGAGGCGCTGCGCGGCCACTCCTGGCCGTCGGATGCCCAACAGCCCGTCGCCGACCTGGTCGAGGAGATGGAGGACGCCCGCGAGGAGTGGTCGAAGGCGAGCGAGGCCGCTGACGTGGACACCTACTTCACGCACTACGAGAAGGCGTACGCGTACGTCGACGGCCCGGCGACCGTCACCGCGCGCAAGGCCCTCGGGCTGGCCACCACCCCGCCGTCGTTCGACGACAGTGAGAGCGGGAACTCCGAAGCCGAGGTGTGACGGCGGCTATAGCGGGGAGAAAGTGCCTGCGTAAAGCCCCCAGGGCCACCATGTCATCACATCGAGTGATTCTCTGGCCTTTGCTTGCACCGCACAACCTACGGTTGCCACGCTGTTGCTGTCTGTACAACCTGATGGGAGCGGCCAGTGACATTCGGTGAGCAGCCGGCGTACTTGCGCGTCGCGGGTGATCTCCGCCAGAAGATCGTCGACGGTCAGCTGCCACCGCACACCCGCCTCCCCTCCCAGGCCAGAATCCGCCAGGAGTACGGCGTCTCGGACACCGTCGCCCTGGAGGCCCGCAAGGTGCTCATGGCGGAGGGGCTGGTCGAGGGCCGCTCCGGCTCGGGGACGTATGTGCGTGAGCGGCCCGTACCCCGGCGCGTCTCCCGCTCCGGATACCGCCCGCCCGGCGGGGCCACACCGTTCCGCCAGGAGCAGGCCGACGGGGAGGGGCGCGGCACCTGGGAGTCGAGCAGCGAGCAGTCCGAGGCGAGTGTCGCGGTCGCCGAGCGGCTGGACATCGAGCCGGGCGACCGGGTGATGTGCACGAAGTACCTCTTCCGCGAGGGCGGTGAGGCGATGATGCTCTCCACGTCCTGGGAGCCGCTCGCCGTGACGGGCCGTACGCCCGTGATGCTGCCGGAGGAGGGGCCGCTCGGCGGCATGGGCGTCGTCGAGCGCATGCGCGCGATCGAGGTGATCGTGGACAACGTCGCCGAGGAGGTCGGCGCCCGTCCCGGGCTCGCCGAGGAACTGCTCGTCCTGGGCGGCGTCCCCGGTCATGTGGTCGTGGTCGTCCAGCGCACGTTCTACGCCTCCGGCCGCCCCGTCGAGACGGCCGACGTGGTCATTCCGGCCGATCGGTACCGGGTCGCCTACCACCTTCCGGTCAAGTAGCGAACGCTCACATCAGCCCCGGGGCGCGCTCCTTGCGCGCCCCGCTCACACGATCACCGAGGCGGCCGTCGTCGAACGGGGCGGTCCGTATTCCCTGGCCGGTCGTCGTCTTCGCAGGTCGACATTGGTGTATGCGGTATGCCCGCGCCCAGGTGCAACGAGGCACTCAGACGGCGCGTTCATTGGCGCGCGCCCCCTGCGTTCTGGCTGGTTGCGTACCTCTTTGTGAAAACACGTATTCGCTCCGTGAAGGTTAGGCGTAGGCTCGGGCATATGCGCATTGCGGTTTCCTTAGCGGGTGGGGCACGGCACAGGCCGCGGGTGGGAAGTGGAGGGGCGCGATGAACGACAGCACGGTCACTCTTCCCTGGCTCGTGATACGAGAGGACGACAACGGCAACCGCTACCGGGTGGGCCGGTACGCGACCCGGTCCGAGGCCCAGAAGATCGCGGACAGCCTCGACGGCCGCGGTCACAAACAGCTGTACTGGGTCGAGCGGCTGGGGCAGAACGGGGCGGGCGTGACGCACGACTGACTCCCCGGCGCCTGCGCCCGGAGCCGTGGTCGGAGCCGGAGCCGGAGTCCGGCCGTGCTCCCGTAGGCTCCCCGCATGAGTGAGCGGATCGTCGTCGTAGGTGCCGCGCTGGTCGACGACGGTCGGTTGTTGGCGGCCCGGCGCAGTGCGCCCGTCGAGCTGGCCGGGCGCTGGGAGTTGCCCGGCGGCAAGGTCGAGCCGGGGGAGACGGCCGACGCGGCGCTGGTGCGGGAACTGCGCGAGGAACTCGGCGTCGACGCCGAGGCCGGCGGGCGCGTCCCGGGGGAGTGGCCCCTGAAGTCGCCCTACGTCCTTCAGGTGTGGACCGCACGGCTGCGACCCGGCTCCGCCGCCCCCGAGCCCCTCGAGGACCACGACGAACTGCGCTGGCTCGGCCCGGGCGAGATCTGGGACGTGCACTGGCTCGACCAGGATGTCCCGGCCGTACGGCAGACCCTCGCGCATCTCGGAGCCGCGGAAGGCCTCGGTTCTGCCGGTCCCGGCGCGGAGGAAGTGCCCGGCGCCTGAGGCCATCCGGGGGCGTACGGTGTGGGGCCGTTGTCGTACGGGCGCCCCCTATGCCTTTCGTGCCACTGTGCGCTGCCCCGCGCGGTACTCCGCCCCGGATATCGGGTATGTGCCCATTAACCCCATGAAACCGGACATGGGCGGGCCTCCTGGCTGGGAAGTGATCGGCGTGATCGACACCGAAGGTGACTGCGCCGAGTGGACCTTTCCCGCCGAACCGGGCGCCGTGCGCACCGCCCGCCAGGTCGTCCGCGGCCAACTCCGCGGCTGGAACCTCGACAGCCTGGCCGACCTCGCGGCGTTGCTGGTCAGCGAGTTGGTCACCAACGCCCTACGACACGCCACGGGACCCATCGGGGTCCGCCTGGTCCGCCCCTCCGACCTGGACGGCGTCCTCCGGGTCGAGGTCTCCGACCCACTCCCGGACCCGCCCCGCGAGCGCGCGGCCCGGCCCGAGGACGAGAGCGGCCGCGGACTGCAACTGGTGGCTTCCTCCTGCCGCCGCTGGGGCACCCGGCCCGGCGCGGCGGGCAAGACGGTGTGGTTCGAACTCACCGTGCCGGGGTGAAAAATCGGTGTACGTACGCCCTGTCGCTGTCGAGCGATTGGTTCAGGCCAGTGGCGGTTGTCGACAGACGTGATTCGACGACGTGTCCGCTGGTTAGAAGACTGGAAGTGTTGTCACGGTCCGGACCGAAAACCATCGGGACCGTGCTGTGATCGTGAACACCGTGTTGTGCGGCACCGTAGTGCTGGATACTGCGGGCAGCCGCCCCCGGTGACCGGTGCCGGACGCGGTGAGCTGGAGGGGACGGTTCGCGTGAGCGAGATACCAGCGAAGGCCACGGAGTCCGAGGACCCGTCGGAGGGCGCGAGGGCCATGGCCGTGGACGGCCTTGCTTCCGTGGTGGGAGGTGCGCTCGCGGCCGACGGGGTGCACGCCGGGGACGCCATGTGGCAGAGCAGTCCCCCGGGATCCATCTACGACTACATCAAGGTCGCGTCCTTCTCGATCGGCCCCGACGGGCTGGTCGACCAGTGGAGCCTGCGCGCCGAGCACCTCTTCGGCATCTCCGCCGCACACGCCGTCGGCATGGACCCCATCGAGGCCTTCATCGACCCGCGCCATCGCGAGCGGGGCATGCGCAAGATGGCCGAGATCCTCGACGGGCGCGAGTGGACCGGCGTGGTGCCCTTCCGGATGCCCGAGGGCGCCGAGGGCGAATGCGGCCATGAGGGACTCGCCGAGGTGTACGTCATGCCGACGCGCACCGAGGACGGCGAGAAGGCCGCCGTCTGCATCGTCGTCGACGTCCGCACCCTGCGCAGCATCGAGACCGACCTCGCCGCCTCGCAGGCCATTTTCGGTCAATCCCCGTTCGGTTTCCTGCTGATCGACCCCGATCTGCGGGTCCGTCGCGTCAACCATCGGTTCGCGTCCGTCTTCGGCGGCACACCCGACGACCACCGGGGCAAGGGCGTCCACGACTTCCTCCAGCGCGGTGAGGCCGAGCGGGTCGCCGCCACGATGCGCCGCGTGCTGGAGACCGGGAACTCCATCACGGACATGCACGTCACCGGTTTCGTCCCGGGCTCCGACGAGCGCCGCCACTGGTCCGTCAACCTCTACCGCGTGCACAGCGGTTCGGGCCGGCCCATCGGGATCGCCTGGCTCGGAACCGACATCACCTCGCGCCGCGCCGCCGCCCGCGAGGCCGCCGCCGCCCGGCGCAACCTCGCCCTGCTGAACGAGGCCGGCGCCCGCATCGGCAACTCCCTCGACCTGGAGACCACGGCCAGGCAGCTCCTCGACGTCGTCGTGCCCGGCTTCTGCGACCTGGCCACCGTCGACCTGTACCAGGGCCTGCTGGCCGGCGACGAGACCCCGCCCGGGCTCGCCGACGGCAGCGCCGAGTTGCGCCGGGTGGCGTTCGCCAGTGCCGTCTCCGACGAGCCCTTCGAGGGCACCGGCGTGCCCGTCTCGGTCGGCGCCGTCCACCACTACCCGTTCAACTCGCCCTGCGCGGACGCCCTGCGCACGGCGCGCCCCCAGTTCGTCCCCGGTGAGGACGGGGGGCTCGTGCAGTCCACGCTGGCCGTGCCGATGGTGGCCCACGACACCGTCGTCGGGCTCGTGCAGTTCGCCCGTACGAAGGGCAGCGAGCCGTTCGGCGAGCGGGACCGCGAACTCGCCGTGGAACTGGCGGCGCGCGCGGCCGTCTGCATCGACAACGCCCGCCTGTACCGGCGCGAGCACGAGCGCGCGTTGATACTGCAACGGTCCCTGCTCCCGCCCGGCGACCCGGAGGCCTCCGGCCTCGACATCGCCTGCCGTTATCTGCCCGGCAACGTCAACACCGGCCGGCCCAGCGAGGTCGGCGGTGACTGGTTCGACGTCATCGAACTCCCCGGGCACCGCACGGCGCTCGTCGTCGGCGACGTCATGGGCCGCGGTCTGCGCGCCGCCGTCGCCATGGGCGAACTCCGTACGGCGGTCCGGACCCTGGCGCAGCTCGACCTCGAACCGGCCGAGGTGCTCTCCCAGCTGGACGAGATCGCCCGCGGCCTCGGCGCCCCCGGGGGTGTCACGCAGGCGACCAGGGCGGCCCGCCGCCCCCGTGAGGCGGACCTCTCGGAGGTGTACCTCGCCACCTGCGTCTATGCCGTCTACGACTCCGTCACCCGGCGTATCACCTTCGCCAACGCGGGCCATCTGCCGCCCGTCCTGGTCGAACCGGGTGAGCCGGCCCTGATGCTCGACGTGCCGCCGGGCATGCCGCTCGGTGTCGGCGGCGAGCCCTTCGAGGAGGTCGAGGTCGAACTCCCCGAGGGCGCACTGCTCGCGCTCTACACGGATGGACTGGTCGAAAGCCGCGACCATCCCCTGGACGAGGGCCTCCAGGCCTTCGTGGCCGCTCTGTCCGACCCCGCCCAGCCGCTGGAGGACGTCTGCGACCACGTCCTCAACACCCTCGACACCCACCACGGCGAGGACGACATCGCGTTGCTGATGGCACGTGTACAGGGCCTGCCGAACGAGTCCGTGGGCGACTGGACGCTGCCGCGCGAGCCGCGCAGTGTGGGCCGGGCCCGTGAGTACGCGCGTGCCCAACTGATCAGCTGGGACATGGAGCCCCTGGTCGACACCACGGAGCTCCTGGTCAGCGAGCTGGTCACCAACGCCCTGCGCTACGGCGAGGGCGAGATCCGCCTCCGGCTGTTGCTCGACCGGACCCTGGTCTGCGAGGTCTGGGACTCCGGCCTGGTCCAGCCCCGCCGCCGCCGGGCCCGCGACACCGACGAGGGCGGCCGCGGCCTGCAGCTCGTCGGCCTGCTCAGCGCCGCGTGGGGCTCCCGGCGCACGCCCCGAGGCAAGACGGTCTGGTTCGAACTCCCCCTGCCCGGCGGCGAGACGCGCCTGACGGATCCGGCGGAGGCGCTGCTGAGCCTGTTCTGAGGACGGCCCGCCGCCACCGTACGCTCACCCCATGCCGATACCCACCGCACGGCTCCGAGCGACGGCCACACCGACGGCCCCCGCCCTGACCCTGCGCCCCTGGACCCCCGGGGACGCCGCGGGGCTGGCCGCGCTGGGCCGGGACGACGCCCTGCGGCGCTGGACGTCCCTCGCCGACGACGAGACGAGCGCCGCGCGGTGGCTGCGCGAGCAGCAGCAGGGCTGGGAGCAGGACCGCCGCTACGCGTTCGCCGTCGAGGAAGTCCAGCCCTCCGGCGCGCCCGGACCGCCGGCCGGCCACGTGGTCCTCAAGGACGTCGCCCCCGGCGCCGCGTCCGCCGCGGTCGGCTACTGGACAGCGGCGCACGCACGAGGCCGGGGCGTCGCGTCCCGCGCCCTGCACACCCTGACCGACTGGGCCTTCACCACCTTCGCCCCCACCGGCCTGACCCGCCTGGAACTCCTGCACCAGACGGACAACACGGCCTCCTGCCGAGTGGCGGACAAGGCCCGCTACACCCTCACGGACATCCGCCCACCACAGCCCCCCGACCATCCGTCGGAGGGCCATGTGCACGTACGGCACCTGGCTTGAGCGCGCCGGCCGGCCCTCAGCCTGCTGAAGAGCGTCTCCTGATCTTCGAGCCCAGCCAGACCAGGGGGTCGTACTTGCGGTCGGCCGCTCGTTCCTTCAGTGGGATCAGGGCGTTGTCCGTGATCTTGATGCCCTCGGGGCAGACCTCCGTGCAGCACTTGGTGATGTTGCAGTAGCCCAGGCCGTGCTCGTCCTGGGCGGTGGTCTTGCGGTCCAGGCCGGATTCGGACGCCGCGTCCAGCGGGTGCATGTCCAGTTCCGCCACCCGCATCAGGAAACGGGGACCCGCGAACGCCTGCTTGTTCTCCTCGTGGTCGCGGACGACATGGCAGGTGTCCTGGCACAGGAAGCACTCGATGCACTTGCGGAACTCCTGCGAGCGGTCGACGTCCTCCTGCATCATGCGGTACTCGCCGGGCGCGACCCCGGCCGGCGGCACGAAGGCCGGGACCTCTCTGGCCTTGGTGTAGTTGAAGCCGACGTCGGTGACCAGGTCGCGGACGACCGGGAACGCCCGCAGCGGCGTCACCGTGATCGTCTCCTCCCGGTCGAAGACCGACATCCGGGTCATGCACAGCAGCCGCGGCCGGCCGTTGATCTCCGCCGAGCAGGAACCGCACTTGCCCGCCTTGCAGTTCCAGCGCACGGCGAGATCGGGGGCCTGCGTGGCCTGGAGGCGGTGGATGATGTCGAGCACGACCTCGCCCTCGTTCACCTCGACCGTGAAGTCCTCCAGGCCGCCGCCCCCGACATCGCCCCGCCACACCTTGAAGCGGGCCTCGTAGCCGCTCACTCGTACAGCTCCTCTTCGGCCAGGTACTTCACCAGCTCCTCCTTGTCGAACAGGGCGAGCAGATCCGCACGGACGGGTTCGGTGGTCTCGCTGGTGAGGGTGATCTGGCTGCGGACCGGATCCGCCGCCAGCCCGCCGGTCGGGTCGGTGAGCGCGCACAGCAGGTTGATACGGCGCCACTTGCGGTCCATCGCCGGATGGTCCTCACGCGTGTGCCCGCCGCGCGACTCGGTGCGCTCCAGAGCGGCCCGCGCCACGCACTCGCTGACCAGCAGCATGTTCCTGAGGTCCAGGGCGAGGTGCCAGCCCGGGTTGAACTGCCGGTGCCCCTCGACCCCGGCCCGGCGCGCCCGTACCCGCAGCTCGGCCAGCTTCTCCAGGGCCTGCTTCATCTCCGGCTCGCGACGGATGATGCCGACCAGGTCGTTCATCGTCTGCTGGAGTTCCTGGTGCAGGGTGTACGGGTTCTCCGGCGGACCCCCGGCGGGCTCCTCGATCTCGGCCTCGGCCGAGAAGGGCCGCAGGGCCTCGGCGGCGGCGGAGTCGATCTGGACGTCGTCCACGACGGGCCGTGCCCCGGTCAGCCCCGCCGCGTACTCGGCCGCGTGCCAGCCCGCCCGGCGCCCGAACACCAGCAGGTCGGACAGCGAGTTGCCACCGAGCCGGTTGGAGCCGTGCATGCCGCCGGCCACCTCACCTGACGCGAACAGACCCGGCACCCCGCGGGCCGCCGCCGTGTCGGACTCGACCGCGACCCCGCCCATCACGTAGTGACAGGTGGGCCCGACCTCCATCGCCTCCGCCGTGATGTCGACGTCCGCCAGCTCCTTGAACTGGTGGTACATCGACGGCAGCCGGCGCTTGATGACCTCGGCGGGCATACGCGTCGACACATCGAGGAACACGCCCCCGTGCGGCGAGCCGCGCCCCTCCTTCACCTCGGCGTTGATCGCCCGCGCGACCTCGTCGCGGGGGAGCAGCTCGGGGGGACGCCGGTTGTTGTCCGGGTCGTCGTACCAGCGGTCGCCCTCGTCCTCCGACTCGGCGTACTTGTCCTTGAAGACGTCGGGGATGTAGTCGAACATGAACCGCTTGCCGTCCGAGTTGCGCAGCACACCGCCGTCGCCGCGCACCGACTCGGTGACGAGGATGCCCTTCACCGACGGCGGCCAGACCATGCCGGTCGGGTGGAACTGCACGAACTCCATGTTCAGCAGGGGAGCGCCCGCGAGGAGGGCCAGCGCGTGGCCGTCGCCCGTGTACTCCCACGAGTTCGACGTCACCTTGAAGGACTTGCCGATACCGCCGGTCGAGATCACGACGGCCGGTGCTTCGAGTACGAAGAAGCGCCCGGACTCGCGCTCGTAGGCGAAGACCCCCGCGACCCGTCCGTCCTCCTTCAGTACGCGCGTGACCGTGCACTCCTGGAAGATCTTCAGCCGTGACTCGTAGTCGCCGGTCTCCTTGAAGTCCTCCTGCTGGAGCGCGACGATCTTCTGCTGGAGCGTGCGGATCAGCTCCAGGCCCGTGCGGTCGCCGACGTGGGCGAGGCGCGGGTACTCGTGGCCGCCGAAGTTGCGCTGGGAGATCCGGCCGTCCTTGGTGCGGTCGAACAGCGCGCCCCAGGTCTCCAGCTCCCACACCCGCTGCGGCGCCTCCTGCGCGTGCAGCTCGGCCATCCGCCACTGGTTGAGGAACTTGCCGCCGCGCATGGTGTCGCGGAAGTGGACCTGCCAGTTGTCGCCGGTGTTGACGTTTGCCATCGCCGCGGCGATGCCGCCCTCGGCCATCACGGTGTGCGCCTTGCCGAACAGCGACTTGCAGATCACGGCCGTACGGGCACCCCGCTCACGGGCCTCGATGGCGGCGCGCAGCCCGGCCCCGCCCGCGCCCACCACGACGACGTCCCACTCCTGCCGGTCGACCACGGACATCAGTACGCACCCCTCATCAGAAGAACCGCGGATCGTCGAAGGCGCCGGACGCGACCAGATAGACGTAGAAGTCGGCGAGCGCCACGCTCACCAGCGACGCCCAGGCGAGCTGCATGTGCCGGGCGTTGAGCTTCCCGGCCCACTGCCACATCCGGTAGCGCACGGGATGCTTGGAGAAGTGCTTGAGCTTGCCGCCGACGATGTGCCGGCACGAGTGGCAGGAGATCGTGTACGCCCAGATCAGCACGATGTTGACCAGGAACACCAGCGTGCCGAGGCCCATGTGGCCCCACGCGTAGTTCTCGTCCCGGAAGGCGAGCACGGTGTCGTACGAGAGGATCCCGGCGACGACGATCGCGGCGTAGAAGAAGTACCGGTGGATGTTCTGCAGCACCAGCGGGAAGCGGGTCTCACCGGTGTACTTCTTGTGCGGCTCGGCCACCGCGCAGGCCGGCGGGGACGCCCAGAAGCCCCGGTAGTAGGCCTTGCGGTAGTAGTAGCAGGTCAGCCGGAAGCCGAGCGGGAAGATCAGGATGATGATGGCGGGCGAGATGCCCCACCAGCTACCGAAGATCTCCCAGTTCGGGCCGGCCTTCATCGGCTCGCATCGCTCCGCCAGGCACGGCGAGTAGAAGGGCGAGACGTACGGCGCCGCGTAGTAGTGCGCGTCGGCGAAGGCCCGCCAGGTCGAGTAGACGATGAAGGCCAGCAGGCCGGCGGCCGTGCAGGCCGGGGCCAGCCACCAGCGGTCGGTGCGCAGGTGCGGGGCGGTGATCGCGGCGCGCGTACCCGCCCGTACGCCGCCGCTTCTGGGTTGGGGTTCGGTGGCGGGAGGTTCCGTACCAGTGGCCACGTGACGACTCCGGTCGGGTTCGGGGGAGGTGCCGGTCGTACGACTCCTGACCGGTCAGGGAGCGCGCCGGTCCCGGGCGCCGAGCCCCTCGTCGTCCGAGTCGCTCCACAGGGCGGAGTCGTACGGCGCGTCCGAGATGGTGACGAGCTCGGGGCGCTTCGGTGCGGCCGGCGAAGCGGCGGCGTCGCGCAGCAGGGCGACGCTCTCGCGCAGATGGTTGGCGTCGGCACGGACGCGGCGCATCTCCAGGCCGCCGGTGCCGAGCTGCTTCTCCAGGCGCCCCACCGACCGGAACAGGTCGTCGAGGCTGCGCTGGACTGACGTCAGTTCGTCGTGAACGGACATGACTTGCCCTCACTTCCGCGGGTCCTTCGAGGCCCAAGGCGGCAACGTTCATGCGCCTGCGAGTGTTGCGCGTCACACCTTGTGCTGTGAAGGGATGTGCATCGATTGGCCGAGGCGCGTGGGTGCGCCGTGCCGTTTATTGCTCCGCACGGGTGACTCTCCGCCGGTGACCGCCGTGTCGCCCTGTGTTGCCGAACCCTTTCCTCTTCAGTGGGCCGCATACATCAGATGAAATCCAAATACCGCCAAAAGTGATCATAACGCCCGCGGCTTTCCGGAGGTAGCACAGATGTCCCAGCACGGCGTCGGCCCGCGTGCGGTCTCGCGCTCGGTCGCCTTCCTCCTCACCGCGGGAGTGCTCGCGGTGCCCGCGCTCGCCGGATGCGGCTCCGAGGACCCGGCCGGCAAGCCGCTCGCCGGGCAGGACATCCAGCCCGCCGCCCGCGACCGGATCACCGACGGCGGCACCCTGCGCTGGGCCGTCGACTCCGTGCCCGACACCCTGAACACCTTCCAGTCGGACGCCGACGCCACCACCACCCGCGTGGCCCAGGCCGTCCTGCCGTCGATGTTCCGGGTGAACGCCGACGGCCGCCCGGAGCGCAACCCCGCCTACCTGGAGTCCGCCAAGGTCGTCGAGACGGAGCCCAAGCAGGTCGTCCTGTACAAGCTCGACCAGCAGGCCGTCTGGAGCGACGGCCGGGAGATCGGTGCCGCCGACTTCGCCGCCCAGTGGCGCGCCCTGTCCGGCAAGGACACCGCCTACTGGACCGCCCGCAACGCCGGCTACGACCGCATCCAGAAGATCGAGCGCGGGGACAACGCCCTGGAGGTCCGGGTCACCTTCAGCCGCCCTTACGCCGACTGGCGCTCCCTGTTCTCGCCGCTGTACCCGAAGGACGTCATGGGCACCCCGGACTCCTTCAACGACGGAGCACGCAAGAAGCTCAAGGTCACCGCGGGTCCCTTCGTGGTGAAGAAGCTCAGCCGCAAGGACGACGAGATCACCCTCACCCGCAATCCGCGCTGGTGGGGCCGGCCGGCCAAGCTCTCCGAGATCGTGCTGCGCACGGTGCCGCGCGACAAGCGGGCCGCCGAGCTGGCCGCCGGCACCGTCGACCTGGCCGAGATCGCACCCTCCGAGGCCCGCCGCATCACCGTCGCCGCCCGCCCCCAGGGCTCCAGCAGCCCGGTGATGGGCCCCGAGGCCGACCAGAAGCCGCGCAAGGCGGCCGCCGAGTACGCCCGGCAGCAGCAGGCCCTGCGCGGCTTCGAGGTGCGCAAGTCCCTGGAGCCGGCCTTCACGCAGCTCGCCCTGAACGGGGCCGAGGGGCCGCTCACCGACGAGCGCGTCCGCCGGGCCGTCGCCCGCGCCCTGGACCGCAAGGAACTGGCCCAGGCCGTGCTGAAGCCCCTCGGACTGCCCGCCGTACCGGTCGGCAGCCACCTCGCCCTCTCCGGCCAGGCCGCCTACGCCGACAACAGCGGTGCCCTCGGCGGCCAGGACACCAAGGAGGCCCAGGCGCTGCTCGCGGACGCCGGGTGGGTGCGGGGCGGCCCGATCAAGGAACAGAAGAAGAAGGGGGAGAAGGCGGCCGGCGCCGAGGGCGAGAAGGCCGGCAAGTCCTCCGAGGACGAGTCCCGCAACGACGACGGCGAATACATCGTCGGCTCGGACGACAAGGGCCGGCAGGACGGCAAGGCGCACCGTGAGAAGGACCCGGCCCACCTCGCCCAGGACGGCAAGCAGTACAAGCAGCCGCACCAGGGCGGCGCCCCCGGCGCGTACGCCCCCATGGGCACCGCCGCCCCGGCGGGCCGCGAGGCCGCCCCGCTCGCCAAGAACGGCAAGCCGCTCACCCTCCGCTTCGTGCTCCCCTCCGGGCCCGGCTCCCAGACGCTGCGCACGGTGGCCGACCGCATCTCCCGCATGCTGGAGCGCGTCGGCATCGGCACGGAGATCTCCAAGGTCTCCGACGAGTCCTACTTCAAGGACCACATCGCGTCCGGCCAGTACGACCTCGCCCTGTACTCCTGGCCCGCCTCCGCGTTCCCCGCCACCGACGCCCGCCCCGTCTACGCCAAGCCCGTCCCGGCCGCCGACGGCTCGCTGAACGTCGAGCAGAACTACACCCGCGTCGGCACCGACCAGGTCGACCAGCTCTTCGACCAGGCCGTGGCCACCCTCGACGAGAGCGAGTCCCGCTCCCTGATCCGCAAGGCGGACTCCCGCATCTGGGCGGCGGCCGGCTCGATCCCCCTCTTCCAGCGCCCCCAGCTCATCGCCGCCCGCAAGAACCTGGTCAACACCGGCGCCTTCGGCCTCGGCACACCGATCTACGAGGACATGGGCTTCCTGAAGAAGGGCGCGAAGCCGGCATCGGGCCCCTCAGCGAAGGGCTCCGCCACCTCCTAGCTCCCTTGCCGTCCACCCCGGGCGCCCGCACCATGAACGCCACAGTGATCATGG
>NZ_JBHUQX010000014.1:0-45846 GCF_042674225.1 Streptomyces sp. NPDC056948 | reverse complement strand
ACCCCGGTGCGCGCCGGGTCACCGACATCTGGGATTCCTTTCTATGCGCACCAAGACCTTCGCCGCGGCCGCTCTGCTCGCCGCCGCCTCTCTGACCCTGACCGCCTGCGGCAGCGGCGGCGACAGCGACAAGCCCGTCGCCGTGGTGTCGGAGGAGGCCGGCACCGAGAAGGCCGCCACCGTCCTCGACAAGCCGTTCGAGAAGCCGGACCTGGTCCTCACCGACACGCAGGGCAAGAAGTACGACCTCCGCAAGGAGACCGAGGGCAAGCCCACGCTGGTCTACTTCGGCTACACCCACTGCCCCGACGTGTGCCCGTCGACCATGAGCAACATCGCCGTGGCCAAGAAGCAGTTGCCCAAGGCCGAGCAGGACGATCTGCGCGTGGTGTTCGTCACCACCGACCCGGACCGCGACAACCCGGCCGAGCTCGGCAAGTGGCTCAAGGGCATCGACCCCCGGTTCATCGGCCTCACCGGCGACTTCGCGACCATTCAGGCCGGCGCCCGCACCCTCGGCATCTCCATCGACGCGCCGAGGAAGGACAAGAACGGCAAGGTCATCTCCGAGCACGGCACCCAGGTCATCGCGTTCTCGCCGAAGACCGACGGCGGCTATGTGCTCTACGGCGAGGACGCCACCGTCGACGACTACACCAAGGACCTCCCCGAGATCGTCAAGGGAGCGAACCCGTGAGGCGTCGACTCGGCCCGGCGGCCGTCGTCCTGGCCGGGGCGCTGGCCCTGGCGGGCTGCGGCGGCTCGGACTCCGGCAGTGGCTCCGCGGACGGGAAGGCGGAACTCTCCGTCGGCGCCGCGTACATGCCGCAGCCGGTCTCCGACGAGATGGCGGCCGGCTTCTTCACCGTCACCAACAAGGGCGGTGCCCCCGACGAGCTGACCTCGGTCACGAGCGATGTCGCCGGTCAGGTCACCGTGCACGAGACCGCCGGCGGAGCCATGCAGGAGGTCAAGGGCCTGAAGGTCCCCGCCCACGGTGAACTGGTGCTGAAGAGCGGCGGCGACCACCTGATGTTCGAGCAGTTGAAGCGCAAGCCGACGGAAGGCCAGACGGTCTCCGTCGAGCTGCGCTTCGCCCACTCCGGACCCGTCAAGGTCGAGATGCCCGTGAAGTCGGCGACATACAACCCGAAGACCGGACACTGAGGGAGGGACCCCTGTGACGCAGACCATCGCCCCCCGCGTCCGGACCCTGGTGCTGCTGCTCCTGGGCGCGGCCTGCGCACTCCTCGCCGGAGCGGGTCCGGCCTCCGCGCACGCCGCGGTGACCGGCAGCGATCCCGGGCAGGGGGCGGTGGTCCAAGAGGCCCCGGCCCGGATCTCGCTCACCTTCTCCGAGCAGGTCGCGCTGTCCGACGACTCGCTGCGCGTGCTCGACCCCGACGGCAAGCGCGTCGACACGGCCGAGCCGTCCAACGTGAGCGGGACGACGTATGCCGTGCCGCTGAAGCCGGGCCTGCCCGACGGCACGTACACGGTGGCCTACCAGGTCGTCTCCGCGGACAGCCATCCCGTCGCCGGCGCCTACACCTTCTCCATCGGGGCCCCCTCCAAGACATCCGCGACGGTCTCCCAGCAGGCGACCGACGACGGGGTCGTCGGGTGGCTGTACGGCTTCGGGCGGTATATGTCGTACGCCGGGTTCATCGTGATGGCCGGCGGCGCCGCCTTCGTCCTCGCCTGCTGGCGACGCGGCTCCGGGGTACGGCCGGTGCAGCGGTTCGTCGTCTCCGGGTGGCTCGCGCTCACCGGCGCGACCCTCGCCCTGCTCCTTCTGCGCGGCGCCTACACCGGCTCCGGGAAGGTCTCCGACATCTTCGACCTGTCCCTGCTCGGACAGGTGCTCGAGACCAAGACCGGCGCGGCCCTGGTGTCCCGGCTGCTGCTGCTCGCCGCGGCGGCACTGTTCATCTCCGTGCTGTTCGGGGCGTACGACAAGCGTGAGGACGCCCAGGAAAAGCGTGACCTGACCTTCGGTCTCGCCGTCGGCGGCGTCGTCGTGGCGGCCGGGCTCGCCGCGAGCTGGGCGATGTCGGAGCACGCCTCGGTCGGGCTCCAGGCGGGCATCTCCATGCCGGTCGACGTCGTCCACCTGCTGGCGGTCGCCGCGTGGCTCGGAGGACTGGGCGCGCTCCTGGTCGCCCTGTACCGGGCACCCGCCGACGCGCCCGTCGACGCGACGGCCGTACACCGCTTCTCCCGTCTCGCCTTCGGCAGCGTGCTCGCGCTGATCGCGACCGGGACGTACCAGTCCTGGCGCCAGCTCGGCTCCTGGTCGGCCTTCACCGACACCCGGTACGGGCAGCTCCTCCTGGCCAAGATCGCCCTCGTGGTCGTCCTGGTCGGCGTCGCGTGGATCTCACGGCGCTGGACGGGGCGGCTGGTGGAGGCCGTGCCGGCATCGGCGGAGCGGGAAATGGCGCGAGTCGGTGCGGGGGCCGAGGCCTCCGGCGACACGGAAGCCGACGCCTCCGCCGATGCCCGGACCAGCACGGACACCGACAACGACACCGACGCCGACACCGACACCGACACCGACGCGCAGCCTGATTCCGAGCCCGCCGACGCCGAGCGCGCCGCGCAGCTCGCCCGGCAGCGGGCCGCTCGGGACACCGCCCGGCAGAAGCAGCTGCGGGACGCCGATCCGAACCGCTTCGGACTGCGCCGCTCCGTGCTGGCCGAGGCCGGCATCGCGGTCGTCCTGCTCGCCGTCACCACCGTGCTGACGCAGACCGAGCCGGGCCGTACGGAGCAGGAGGCCAAGGCGGCCGCCTCGTCCTCCGCATCCGCCTCCGCCGACGCCGGAGCATCCGGGGCGCTGACCCTGAACATGCCGTTCGACACCGGCGGCGAGGACGGCAAGGGCATCGTCACGATCGACCTCGACCCCGCGCGCGTGGGCGACAACGAGATGCACGTCTACGTGGAGCGGCCCAACGGCCGGGCCTTCGACATCCCCGAGGTGAAGGTCGACTTCACCCTGAAAGCCAAGGACATCGGGCCCCTGCCCGTCGTCCCCGACCACATCGCTACCGGACACTGGTCGGCGAACGGAGTGCAGATCCCCATGGCGGGCGACTGGCAGGTCGACGTGACCGTGCGGACCTCCGACATCGACGAGGTGACCGTTTCCAAGAACGCGCAGATCGGCTGAACGACCATGGTTGACCAGTCCATTCCGGAGGCCCGTACTCCCGGCACCGCCCCGGGGGAGACCGACGCGCCCTCCCCCGGGGAGGGCATCTCACGGCGCCGGATGCTCGGCACCGCCGGTGCCACCGGGCTCGTGCTCGGTACGGCGGGCGCGGCCGGGGGCTATGCCGCCGCGCCCTCCGAGGCCGCCACGCCGCTCACCTCTCTCGGCACCGACCGGGCGATGTTTCACGGGAAACATCAGCCCGGCATCACCGACGCCCTCCAGGCCCGCGGCCACGTCGTCGCCTTCGACCTGGCGGCGGGCGCCGGCCGCAAGGAGGCCGCCGCCCTGCTGCGCCGCTGGTCGGAGACGGCCCGGCGGCTGATGGCGGGCGAGCCGAGCGGGCACGACGACACTGACGTGGCCCGGGACGCGGGGCCCTCGTCACTGACGATCACCTTCGGCTTCGGCCACAGCTGCTTCGCCAGGACGGGCCTGGAGAAGCAGCGCCCGGCCTCCCTCGACCCACTGCCCGAGTTCTCCTCCGACCACCTCGACAAGAACCGCAGCAACGGCGACCTCTGGGTGCAGATCGGATCCAACGACTCCCTGGTCGCCTTCCACGCCCTGCGCGCCATCCAGAAGGACACCGGCTCGGCGGCCCGGGTCCGCTGGCAGATGAACGGCTTCAACCGCTCGCCGGGCGCCACCGCCCACCCCATGACGGCCCGCAACCTGATGGGCCAGATCGACGGCACCCGCAATCCGAAGCCGGCCGAGTCCGACTTCGGCCAGCGGATCTTCGTGCCGGAGAAGGGCGAACCGGCCTGGATGGCGAACGGCTCCTACGCCGTCGTACGCCGTATCCGCATGCTCCTCGACGACTGGGAGAAGCTCTCCGGCAAGGCGCAGGAGGACGTGATCGGGCGCCGCAAGTCCGACGGGGCGGCACTGTCCGGGGGCACCGAGACGACCGCGATGGACCTGGAGAAGACGGACGCCAAGGGCAACCTGGTCGTCCCGATCAACGCCCACGCCCGGATCACCCGGCCCGACCAGAACGGCGGCGCGGCGATGCTCCGACGGCCGTTCTCCTTCCACGACGGCATCGACACCGACGGGGTGCCCGACGCCGGGCTGCTCTTCATCTGCTGGCAGGCCGATCCGCTGCGCGGCTTCGTGCCCGTCCAGCGCAAGCTCGACCGCGGCGACGCCCTGTCGCAGTTCATCCGGCACGAGTCGAGCGGGCTGTTCGCGGTGCCGGGCGGGGCCGCGGAGGGCGAGTACGTGGGGCAGAAGTTGCTGGAGGGGTGAGAGTTCGTCTCTGCGTGGGCTTGTGGGGGATGTCGATTCCGCGGGCCCATTAGGGTGAGGTCATGCCAGCGAGCTATGCGTATCTCGGCCCTGAGGGCACCTTCACCGAAGTCGCCCTGCGCACGCTTCCCGAGGCCGCCACCCGGGAACTCACCCCGTACGTTTCCGTCCAGTCCGCGCTCGACGCGGTACGAACCGGCGAGGCCGAGGCCGCGTTCGTGCCGATCGAGAACTCCGTCGAGGGCGGCATCACCACCACCCTCGACGAGCTGGTCGCCGGCGCCCCGCTGATGATCTACCGCGAGGTGCTGCTGTCGATCACCTTCGCGCTGCTCGTCCGCCCGGGCACCGAGCTGTCGGACATCAAGACGGTCTCCGCCCACCCGGCCGCCCAGCCGCAGGTGCGCAACTGGCTGAAGAAGAACCTGCCGGACGCGCACTGGGAGTCGGCCGCCTCGAACGCGGACGCCGCCCGGCTGGTCCAGGAGGGCCAGTACGACGCCGCCTTCGCCGGAGAGTTCGCCGCCGCCCGCTACGGCCTCGAGGCCCTGGAGACCGGGATCCACGACGCGGAGAACGCCCAGACGCGGTTCGTGCTGGTCGGCCGGCCCGCCCGGCCCGCGGCACCGACCGGCGCGGACAAGACGTCGGTCGTGCTGTGGCAGCGCGACGACCACCCCGGTGGTCTGCGCGACCTGCTGGGAGAGTTCGCCACGCGTGGCATCAACCTGATGCTGCTCCAGTCCCGGCCCACGGGTGCGGGCATCGGCAACTACTGCTTCTGCATCGATGCCGAGGGCCATATCTCCGACCGCCGGATGGCCGACGCCCTGAAAGGCCTGAAGCGGATCTGCCTCCAGGTGCGCTACCTCGGCTCCTATCCGCGCGCTGACATCCGGCCCGGGGATGTCCAGCCGCCGCGGCTGGGGACGTCGGACGACGAGTTCGTGGAGGCGGCGGACTGGGTGGCGCGGTGCCAGGACGGCCGGTTCTAGGCAGCTTCCAGACCTCTTCCAGACCGGTTCCAGGCTGTCGTACCTGCTGATTGTCGTTATCCACAGAAGTTATCCACAGGTTGGCTTCTCGACCTGGGGACAAGTCGACAACGAAGCGTGAGTCAGTCGACAAATCGCCCTACAGGCCCCTGATGCGTCCATCGACGGGCAGGTCGCCCTTCGTCCACCGTTTTCCTTTGTGTAACTCTTCGGGGTGACCTGATTCCACTCGAAAGTGAGGATAGAGCGGGTTTGCACCGGGAATTCTCAGGGGTGAGAGGGCCTTCCGGAGTGATCAATTCCGAAGTCCACAGATCTTCCACACAGCCTGTGGATAACTCTTCGACGGGTGTGGACCCCTGTGGACAACCGGAGCCCAAGTCCCGTCTCTCGCAAGGGATTCGAGTCAATGCGGCGCCGCAGGGATGCCTCGTTCCGGGGAGAGACGGGCTGTTTATTGACACTCCGCGCAATTCCCCCATAACGGTACGTAATGTGCAGCCGGAATAGTGAGTCGTGGGAGGTCATCGCGCACCGGTAGCCTTGGGCGCGTGATTGACCTTCGCCTGCTCCGTGAGGACCCCGACCGTGTGCGCGCGTCCCAGCGCGCCCGTGGAGAGGACGTCGCGCTCGTCGACGCCCTCCTGTCTGCCGACGAGCGGCGCAGGTCGTCCGGCGTCCGCTTCGACGAGCTGCGCGCCGAGCAGAAGGCGCTCGGCAAGCTCATCCCCAAGGCGGCCGGAGACGAGAAGGCCGAGCTGCTGAAGAAGGCGGGCCAGCTCTCCGCCGACGTCAAGGCGGCCGACGCGGACCGCGACGCGGCCGACACCGAGACCCAGGAGCTGCTCCAGAGGCTCGGCAACCTCGTCCACCCGGACGTGCCGGTGGGCGGCGAGGAGGACTTCGTCACGCTGGAGACGCACGGCACGATCCGCGACTTCGGCGCCGAGGGCTTCGAGCCCAAGGACCACCTGGAGCTCGGCCAGATCCTCGGCGCGATCGACGTCGAGCGCGGCGCCAAGGTCTCCGGCTCGCGCTTCTACTTCCTGACGGGCGTGGGCGCGCTCCTGGAGCTCGCCCTGGTGAACGCGGCGATGGCCCAGGCCACCGCGGCCGGCTTCACCCCGATGCTCACCCCGGCCCTGGTCCGCCCCCAGTCCATGGCGGGCACGGGCTTCCTCGGCCAGGCCGCCCAGGACGTCTACCACCTCGCCGACGACGACCTCTACCTGGTCGGCACGTCCGAGGTGGCGCTGGCCGCGTACCACATGGACGAGATCCTCGACGCCGACCGCCTCCCCCTGCGTTACGCGGGCTTCTCGCCCTGCTTCCGCCGCGAGGCCGGTTCGCACGGCAAGGACACCCGGGGCATCTTCCGCGTGCACCAGTTCGACAAGGTCGAGATGTTCTCCTACGTCGCTCCGGAGGACTCGCAGGCCGAGCACCAGCGGCTGCTGGAGTGGGAGAAGCAGTGGCTGACCTCCCTGGAGCTGCCGTACCGCGTCATCGACGTGGCCAGCGCCGACCTCGGCTCCTCGGCCGCCCGCAAGTTCGACTGCGAGGCGTGGATCCCGACCCAGGGCAAGTACCGCGAGCTGACCTCGACCTCGGACTGCACCGAGTTCCAGTCCCGTCGGCTGTCGATCCGCGTCCGTGACGGCAAGCAGGTCAAGCCGCTGGCCACGCTCAACGGCACCCTGTGCGCCGTACCGCGCACGATCGTGGCGATCCTGGAGAACCACCAGCAGGCCGACGGCTCGGTGCGCGTGCCCGAGGTGCTGCGTCCGTACCTGGGCGGCCGGGAGGTCCTGGAGCCGGTGTCCAAGTGACCACCGGTTTCCCGTACAAGCTGATCGCCACCGACCTCGACGGGACGCTGCTGCGCTCCGACGAGTCGGTATCTGAGCGCACCCGTGACGCGCTCGCCGCGGCCACCGCGGCGGGTGCCGCGCACATCGTCGTCACCGGCCGCGCGACCCCGTGGACCCGGCACATCCTCGACGACCTCGGCTACGAGGGGCTGGCCGTCTGCGGCCAGGGCGCGCAGGTGTACGACGCCGGCGCCCGCCGTCTGCTGACGTCGGTGACGCTGGACCGGCAGCTCGCCGGGGTGGCGCTGGCCAAGATCGAGGCGGAGGTCGGCCCGCTGTACCTGGCCGCGAGCCGCGACGGTCTGGACGGAGAGGTCCTGGTGGGCCCCGGCTATGCGGTCCAGGGCACCCTCCCCGCGACCCCCTTCACGGACGCGTCGGACCTGTGGACCGCGCCCCTGAACAAGATGTACATCCAGCACCCGACGCTGTCGGACGACGAGCTGTGCGAGGTGGCCACGCGTGCCGCCGGCGGTTTCGTCACCGTCGTCATGGCGGGCAAGGGCATCGTCGAACTCCTGCCCCTGGGCCTGTCCAAGGCGACCGGCCTGTCCCTGGCGGCCCGTCGGCTCAAGGTGAAGGCGGCCGACACGATCGCCTTCGGCGACATGCCCAACGACATACCGATGTTCGCCTGGTCCTCCTACGGTGTCGCCATGGCGGACGCCCACGAGGAGCTGAAGGCGGTGGCCGACGAGGTGACGTCCTCGAACGAGGAGGACGGCATCGCGGTGGTGCTGGAGCGGTTGCTGGGCTGAACCTTCGGGTTCTGTGCGTTCGGGTGTTGCGCGCGGCGGAGGATGCACGGATCGAACGTGCGCGGGCTTTTGAAAGCCCGACCACGACTCGCTTCTGATCAAACTCAGAGCAAACCGGTGCCTTACCACTCGGCCAATCCTCCGGGTGGGCGGCCCACGCGATATGCGATTCGCGTGCTCGAAGCGGCCGCCCCGGGCAGCTCCCCGTATGGGGCGAGCTCTACGGAGTCAGGTAGCGACTACTCCGGAGCCCGCCGCGGGCTGCCCTGAAGGGAGCTGGACGTACTGCCGTGCATGGACATCGTCCCGCTCCTCTCCCAGAACTCGGCGCCGGACTTCGTCGCCCGGCGGGGTGAACACAACCACTCTGCCCGCCGGGCGAATTGGACGCCACTGATTAAATCGCCCGGCGTCAGCGCCTGCGCCACCTGCGCCGCCGGACCTTGCTGAAGAACCAGCCCGCGGGTGGCTCGTCGGAGCGCCAGGGCTGCGGCTCCGGCTTCTCACGGCGCCAGCGCTCGGCGAGCATCCGGGCCCGGGCGGACGGCTCGGAGGTCTCGGCGGAGCGTATGAAGTCGTCATCCAGAACGAGGTCGTCCCAAGCATCGTCTCCGGACCCGGACCCGGACCCTGACCTGGCCCCGGGCTCGGACCCGGCCTGACCGCCGTCCTCGTACTGCGCCCTCTCGCCCGCCATCCCCGTCTCCTCCCGGCCGTCCAACTCCCGTGTGGTTCAACTGCATCCCGTTTGCCCAGTGTGCCCTGACAGGGGTGAAGCCCCCGTCAAGGCACGGGCCCGTCACTCCTCGCCGGCGAGCGTCAGCGTGCGCAGCTTCTGACCGGCGTACCAGGTGGCCAGGACCGTGACGGCCACCAGCAGCACCGTCGCCGTGGTCAGGCCGACGTCCGAGGTCACCAGGTCACCGCCGGACACCTTCTGAGCCACGGCCAGCGACCACTGCTGGACGCTGAGCGTGCGGGCGCCCGGCACCAGGGAGCCGAACAGGGCCTCCCAGACCAGCGCGTAGACGAGACCGAACACCACCGCGTGCCGGGAGACGGTGCCGAGCAGCAGGAACAGGGCCGCGTACGCGATGGACGCGACCAGCGCCGCCACCGTGTAGGCCACGGCGATCTGCTGGCCGTTGCCGTTCAGGATGAAACCGGCGATGAGCGTCGGCACCGCGGAGAACACCATCGTCACGGCGACGGCGACGATCAGTTTGGTGAAGATGATGGTCGGCCGTTTGATCGGCTTGGACAGCAGGTACACCACCGAGCCGTCGTCGATCTCCGGCCCGATCGCGCCGGTTCCGGCGATGACGCCGATGAGCGGCACCATCGTGGCGAGGGCGAGCCCGCCCAGCAGGTCCGAGGCGGTCTGGTCGTCCGCCCCGGTGAGACCGCGCACCGCCACGGCGATGACGATCAACAGCAGGGGCAGGGCACCGAGGATGAGGGCGCGGCGCCGGCCGAGCAGGGCCCGGTAGGTGAGCCGGGCGACTGTGGGGTCATACATCAGGGCCTCCTACGCCGCGACCAGGTACGAGAAGACGGACTCGAGGGACTCGTCGGACGGCGAGACCGTGAGCAGGCGGATGCCGTGCTCGCGTGCCACACGCGGCAGCAGGGCCGTGAAGCGGCCGAAGTCGACGGCCTGGATGCGCAGCGCGCCCTCGGCGTGGTCGACCTCGATCCCGGACGTCGACGGGTCGGCGATCAGCGCGGCCGCGAGGGCGCGGTCGTCGCTGGAACGCACCAGGTAGCGGTGCGGCCGGTCGGTCATCAGGCGCCGGATCTTGCGGAAGTCACCGCTGGCGGCGTGCCGGCCGGCGACGACGACCTCGATGTGCCAGGCGAGTTGCTCGACCTCTTCGAGGATGTGGGACGAGAACAGCACCGTGCGGCCCTCGTCGCCCATGCGGCGCAGCAGGTCCATGAGCTGCATGCGCTGGCGCGGGTCCATGCCGTTGAAGGGTTCGTCCAGCAGGAGCAGGGACGGGTCGTGGACCAGGGCGGAGGCCATCTTCACGCGCTGGCGCATGCCCTTGGAGTACGTCTGGATCTTGCGGTCCTGCGCGTACTCCATCTCGACCGTGGCCAGCGCCCTCTGGGCCGCCTTGGCGCCCAGGCCGTGCAGCTCGGCGTTGGCCAGGACGAACTCCTGTCCGGTGAGGAAGTCGTACATCGCCTCGCGCTCGGGGACGACGCCGATGTGCTTGTAGATCTGCTCGTTGCGCCACACGGCCTGGCCGTCGAGGGTGACCGTGCCGGTGGAGGGGGCCAGGAAGCCGCCCATCATGTTGATGAGGGTGGACTTTCCGGCGCCGTTGGGGCCGAGGAGGCCCGTGACGCCGGGGCCGATGGTCATGGTGATGTCGTTGACGGCGACCACGTTGCCGAACCAGCGGGAGACATGGTCGATGGAGAGCGTGGTCACAGTCCCACCTTCTTGTAGCGGCGCATCATGAGGCCGTAGCTCGCCGCGATCAGGCCCAGGGCGACGAGGACGAAGACGACGCCCTCGGCATTGCTCGGGCCCACCCCGCCGGGGAAGGCGGAGGTCGCGCCCAGGAACGCGGACTGCACACCGTCGACGAGCGTGATCGGCGAGAACAGCCCGATCAACGGCACGGCGTCGCTGCTGCCCTGGACATCGGCGATGGCCTGCAGAGTGGAGACCGCGCCGTAGGTGATGGTCAGCACGGCGATCACGGCCGCGATGCCGAAGCCGCGGCGCGGGGTGAAGGACGCGATGACCAGGCCGATACCGGCGAACAGCAGTGAGAGCAGTGCCACGGAGACGAGTCCCTGTGCGAATCCCTTGGTCTGGTCGGCGAAGTCGAGCTCGGCCAGCAGCGCGCCCACGTAGAGCACGAGCAGGGGAGCGGCCGTGAGGACGAACAGGGCCGAGGCCAGCGCCGCGAACTTGGCGCGGACGTAGTCGGCGGTCTCGATGGGCCGCGAGAAGTACAGCGGCACGGTCTTGAAGCGCAGGTCGCGCGAGACGGACTGGGGTGCCTGCGAGGCGACGTACAGGCTGATGACCGCCTGCATGACGATCGCGTAGCGCGTGTAGTCCACGGGCAGGGCGTTGGCCTTGGTGGCGACCGCGACGGCGACCATGATGGCCGCGGGCACGCACATCACCACGAACAGCAGCATCGGCAGCACCTTGGACTTCACCGAGCGGCCGAGGCCGTAGGAGCCGCGCAGGGACTGCGAGTACAGGGAGCGGCGGGCGTAGGCCCGGCCCAGGCGGGGGCCGTCGTAGCTGCGGTAGCCGATGTTGTGGATGCGGGTCTGGTCACCCGGTGCCGGGGCGGATGTCCCCGTGGAGTACTCAACCGCCATGGCCGACCGCCTCCTTCCGCTGCTCGTGCTCGTCGCTGCTCGTGAAGACCTCGGAGATGTGGTGCCGTCGCTGCTCCATGCGCACCAGGCCGAGTCCGAGGTCGGCGATCACGTCCCGGACCAGGTCGTACGTCTCCTCGCCCTGGGCCGTGAGCAGCAGGACGTGGCCGGCGCCCGGCAGGCCGCTGCCGTCCTCGACGCTCACCCCGCGCGCGTGCAGCGCGTCGCGCACCGCGCGGGTGCCGTCCGGGTGCTCGTCGGTGTCGGTGACCTCGATCGCGAGGGTCGTCGTGGTCTGGGTGAAGTCCGTGGTGGAGCTGGAGCGCAGGAGCTTGCCGCCGTCGATGACGACGACGTGGTCGCAGGTGCGCTCCAGTTCGCCCAGCAGGTGCGAGGTGACCAGGACCGAGATGCCGAAGTCGGTGTGGATCCGGCGGATCAGGCCGAGCATCTCGTCGCGGCCGACCGGGTCGAGGCCGTTGGTCGGCTCGTCCAGGAAGACCAGCTGCGGGTCGTGCACCAGGGCCTGGGCGAGCTTGACGCGCTGTTTCATGCCGGTCGAGTAGCCACCGATGGGGCGGTAGCGCTCCTCGTACAGCCCGACGTGGCGCAGCGTGTCGGCCGTGCGCTCGCGCGCCGCGGTGGGCGGCAGGCCGGACATGCGCGCCATGTGGACGACGAACTCGGTGGCCGAGACGTCCGGCGGCAGGCAGTCGTGCTCGGGCATGTAGCCGACCCGCTCCCGGATGTCGGCGCCTTTGGTGGCGACATCGAGGCCGAGCACGTCGGCGCGGCCCTCGGTGGCGGGGGACAGGCCCAGCAGGATCTTGATCAGTGTGGACTTGCCGGCTCCGTTGGCTCCGACGAGTCCGGTCACACCGGGCCCGACGTCCACGGAGAGCCGGTCAAGCGCGGTCACCCTCGGGAACCGCTTGCTCAGGCTTTCGGTCGCGATCACAGTCACCCCTCGAAGGTAGGGCCCGTGAGCGTGGCGGGCGTCACTCCGTGGAGCTGTATTCGGGTCAGCCCTGAGTATTACGGGCCCCTAGGGGAGCTGGTTCTCGAGAGTTACCACGCCGGGTGGTGGGCCGGAGCAGCGCCCTATTGACGAACTCTCTAACAACTGCCAGATTCGCCGGATGACGTTGCTCACGGGCGCGCGGGAGCGCTGGGTACGGACCGGCGAAGTCGAGCTGTGCGTGGCCGAGATGGGCGATCCTCGTCGCCCGACGGTCGTCCTCGTGCACGGCTACCCCGACAGCAAGGAAGTGTGGTCCGAGGTCGCCGCGCGGCTCGCCGGGCGGTTCCATGTGGTGGCGTACGACGTCCGCGGCCACGGCCGGTCGACGGCGCCGCGGCCGCTGCGGGGCGGGTTCACGCTGGAGAAGCTGACGGACGACTTCCTGGCCGTCGCGGACGCGGTCAGTCCGGACCGGCCCGTGCACCTGGTCGGGCACGACTGGGGCTCGGTGCAGGCCTGGGAGTTCACCACCGTCCGGCGCACCGAGGGCCGTATCGCCTCCTTCACCTCGATGTCCGGGCCGTCCCTGGACCACTTCGGCCACTGGATCAACCGGCGCGTGAAGCGGCCCACCCCGCGCCGCGTCGGCCAGCTCCTCGGGCAGGGCGCGAAGTCCTGGTACGTGTACCTGCTGCACACGCCCGTGCTGCCCGAGCTGGCCTGGCGCGGACCGCTCGGCAAGCGCTGGCCCAAGGTCCTGGAGCGGGTCGAGAAGGTGCCGCGCGACGGCTACCCGACCTCGTCCCTGCCGTCGGACGCGGCGCACGGTGCCTGGCTGTACCGGGACAACGTGCGGCCCCGGCTGCGCAGGCCGCGCCCGGACGCGCACGCCCACGCGCCCGTGCAGCTCATCACGCCCCTGGAGGACCGGTTCCTGTCGGAGCGGCTCCATGACGAGCTGGAGCAGTGGGTTCCGCGGCTGACCCGCAGGACGCTCCCGGCGGGGCACTGGATCCCGCGCACCCGTCCGGATCACCTCGCTTCGTGGATCGGGGATTTCGTGACGTCCGTCGAGGACGGCCGGTCCCCGGCGGCGGCGAGCGGGAAGCACGCCGAGCGGTTCTCCGGGCAGCTCGTGCTCATCACCGGGGCGGGCAGCGGCATCGGGCGGGCGACGGCGCTGGCGTTCGCGGAGGCGGGCGCGCGCGTGGTGGCCGTCGACCGGGACGCGGAGGCCGCGGCCCGCACCGCCGAGTCGTCCCGTCTCATGGGCGCCTCGGCGGCCTGGGCGGAGACGGCCGACGTCTCCGACGAGCAGGCCATGGAGAAGCTCGCCGAGAAGGTCACCCTCGAGTACGGCGTGGTGGACGTCCTGGTCAACAACGCCGGGATCGGACTGTCCGGGTCCTTCTTCGACACCACGCCGGAGGACTGGAAGAAGGTCCTCGACGTCAACCTGTGGGGCGTGATCCACGGCTGCCGACTCTTCGGCCGGCGGATGGCCGAGCGCGGGCAGGGCGGCCACATCGTCAACGTGGCCTCCGCGGCGGCGTACCTGCCGTCCCGGGCCCTGCCCGCCTACAGCACCTCCAAGGCGGCCGTGCTGATGCTCAGCGAGTGCCTGCGGGCCGAGCTCGCCGGGCAGGGGATCGGCGTGACGGCGGTCTGTCCGGGCATCGTCAACACGGCCATCACGTCGACGGCGCACTTCGCCGGGGTCGACGCGCAGGAGGAGGCGGGACTCCAGCGGCGCGCCGCCCGTCTGTACGGGCTGCGGAACTACCCGCCGGAGAAGGTGGCCGCCGCGATCCTGCGGGCGGTGGTGCGTGACGAGGCGGTGGTTCCGGTCACGCCCGAGGCACGGGGTGCGCGGGTGCTGTCGCGGTGGGCGCCGGGGGTGTTGCGGGGGATCGCGCGGGTGAAGCCGCCGATGTGAAAGGCTGCGCGGCGGGCCCAAGGCCCCTGTTTTGAGGGCCTGTTGTCCACAGAACCGTCAATTCCCCTGTGGATAACCATACTTGGCTGTGGATCAAACCTCGGAAGCAATACTCGATCGCGTGATTCCCGTCTCTCCCGCACCCTGGTGGGATGGACGAAAGACGCACCGTCAAGGTGTCGAAGTATCTCTCGAAGCATCTGCGCCACCAGCCGGAGCGGATCGGGCTGGCGCTGGACGAGGGCGGCTGGGTGGAGATCGACACGCTGATCACCGCGGCCGCCGCGCACGGATTCCGGTTCACCCGCGAAGAACTGGACCATGTCGTCACCACCAACGACAAGCGCCGTTTCGCTGTCGAGGGCACCCGGATCCGCGCCAGTCAGGGCCACAGTGTGGAGGTCGAGCTCGGGCTGCCGGCGGCGACCCCGCCCGCGCACCTCTACCACGGCACCGTCGCCCGCCATCTGGACGCGATCCGTGTCGAGGGGCTCAGGCCGATGAACCGGCATGACGTGCATCTCTCACCCGACCGCGAGACGGCGACCCGCGTAGGTGCCCGCCGTGGCCGGCCGATCGTACTGACGGTGGACACGGCCGCCATGCACCGCGACGGCCATGTCTTCCGCGTGAGCGCGAACGGTGTGTGGCTGACCGAGGCCGTACCGCCGCGGTATCTCGGCTTTCCCGCACCTCACTGACCTGCTGTGCACGACCGGCCGCCGGCGGTGTGTTTCACGTGAAACACGGGCGACCCGCAGGGCTCCTTTAGGCTCGTTGCCATGAGTCTGCATCTGAGTACCGTGATCCTCCCGTACCGCCGCTGGAACGAAGGCGGCCGTACGGCCTGGACGCGGGCCGAGCAGCTCGGCTTCCGCACCGCGTACACCTACGACCATTTGTCCTGGCGCAGCTTCCGGGACGGCCCGTGGTTCGGTGCCGTGCCGACCCTCACCGCCGCCGCGGCCATCACCGACCGGCTTCGGCTCGGCACGCTGGTGACCTCGCCGAACTTCCGGCACCCGGTGACCCTCGCCAAGGAGCTGATCTCCCTGGACGACATCTCCGGCGGGCGGGTCACGCTGGGCATCGGCGCGGGCGGCTCCGGCTTCGACGCCACCGCACTCGGCCAGGACCCATGGACCCCGCGCGAGCGCGCCGACCGGTTCGCCGAGTTCGTACCGCTGCTCGACCGGCTGCTCACCGAGGACACGGTGTCGTACGAGGGCGACTTCTACTCGGCTCACGAGGCCCGGAACATCCCCGGCTGTGTGCAGCGCCCCAGGCTGCCCTTCGCGGTCGCCGCGACCGGTCCGCGCGGGATGCGGCTCGCCGCTCGGTACGGCCAGGCCTGGGTGACCACCGGCGACCCCAAGCTGTACGAGAACGGCACCCCTGAACAGTCGATCCAGGCCCTGCGCGGGCAGGCCGAGAAGCTGGCCGACACCTGCGCCGAGGTCGGCCGGGACATGACGGGCCTCGACCGGGTCCTGCTCAGCGGGTTCACGCCGGACCGCACCGGCCCGCTCCAGTCGCTGGACGCCTTCGTCGACTTCGCCGGCCGGCACGCGGAGCTGGGCTTCACGGAGCTCGTGATCCACTGGCCCATCCCGGACTCGCCCTTCGCGGCGGACGAGAAGGTCTTCGAGCAGATCGCCATGGAGGCGCCGGCGCAGCTCCGCTGAGGCCCTCTGAGGGCGGATTTCTCGGGAAAGCCCAGGTGAGAGCGGCATCCACTCACCTGTGCGGAGCCCCGCACGCCCGTGCGGGCATCTGCGGGACAATGACCCGGTGACCTCAGCGACCCGACAGCCCGATACCGCGGCCGAGACCCTCCCGCCGCGGCTGATCGCCACCGACCTCGACGGCACCCTGCTGCGCGACGACAAGTCGGTGTCCCCCCGCACGGTGGCCGCGCTCGCCGCCGCCGAGGAGGCGGGCATCGAGGTCTTCTTCGTCACCGGCCGCCCGGCCCGCTGGATGGACGTCGTCAGCGACCACGTGCACGGCCACGGACTGGCGATCTGCGGCAACGGCGCCGCCGTGGTCGACCTGCACGGCGGCCCCGGCACCCACAAGTTCGTGAAGGTACGGGAGCTGGAGCGGGAGAACGCGCTGGACGCCGTACGGCTGCTGCGCGACGCGGCACCGGGCACGGTGTACGCGGTGGAGCAGACCTACGGCTTCTACCAGGAACCGGCGTACCCGAAGCTGCACATGGAGATCCCCGACTGCCTCGGCCCGGCGGAGGAACTGCTGGGCCCGGACCACCGGGCGGCCGCGGAGCCGGTGCTGAAGATCCTGGCCTACCACCCGGAGATCGACCCCGACGCCTTCCTGACCCTGGCCCGGCTCGCGATCGGCGACCGCGCCAATGTGACCCGCTCCAGCCCCAGCTCCCTGCTCGAGATCAGCGGTCCCGGGGTGTCCAAGGCCAGCACGCTCGCCCTGTGCTGCGCCGAGCGCGGCATCTCGCACGAGGAGGTCGTCGCCTTCGGTGACATGCCGAACGACGTCGAGATGCTGACCTGGGCCGGCCGGTCGTACGCGATGGGCAACGCCCACCCGGACGTGATCGCCGCGGCCTCGGGACGGACGGTCGCGAACAACGAGGACGGGGTCGCGGTCGTGATCGAGCAGTTGGTGGCCGAGCGGGTGTAGGTGTCGCCCGCTCCTTCAAGGTGTCGCCCACTTTCTCAGAAGCGGGCGAGCCGCTCCGTCAGAGCGACACCCCGCGCGCCTCCAGCCATGACACCGGGTTCACCGCCGAGCCCATCTCCGGCGTCACTCGGGTCTCGAAGTGCAGGTGCGGTCCGGTGGAGTTGCCCGTGGTGCCCGACTGGCCGATCCACTGGCCGGGACTGACGTGCTCCCCCTGGTCGACCGCGACGGAAGCGAGATGGGCGTACTGCGTGTAGTAGCCGCCCGCGTGCTTGAGCACGATCTCGATGCCGAAGGGGCCGCCGCAGGACACCCTCACCACCCGGCCCGTCCCCACGGACCGCACCGGTGTGCCGATCGGCACCGCGAAGTCCTGCCCGGTGTGCCGGCTCGACCACCGCGCCCCGCCGCTGCCGTAGGACGCGGACAGCTCGTACGTCTCCACGGGCGCGACCCACGCACTCGTGAACCCCGTCTCCGGCTGGTCGAGCCGGACGGCCCCACGGCACGCCCCGGCGGCGACCGAGGCGTCCGCCTGCCCCTGGAGCTGCGAACGGGCCTCTTCGAGCTTCTGCTCGATGCCCGCCTTCAGGCCGGCCAGTTGGACGTTCCGCTTCTCCAGCACCTGCCACTCGGCCGCGGCCTTGGCCTCGTCCGCGGTGAGCCGCGCCTCGGCCCGGCGGCTCTTGGAGATCGCGTTGTTCACGGCGAGATTCGTCTGCGAGAAGGCGTGCTGACCTCGCATCAGATCGTCGGGACTGTCGGCGAGGATCATCTGCGCGGCCACCGGCAGACCACCACTGCCCCGGTACTGCGCGCGGGCGATCCGGCCCAGGTCCTCGTTCAGGCCCGCGATGTGCCGCCGCTGAGTGTCCAGGAGAGCCTCCGCCCGCAGCGCCTTGGCCCGTTGCTCATCGGCCACCTTGCGACCGGCCTCGTACTGCTGCGTCGCCACCGCGGCGTCCTCGTACAACCGCGCCACCTCGGCGCTGATGCCCGTGTCCCCGCCGCTCCCGGGCTCCTTGTCCGCCGCCGTCGGCCGGGCCGCGAGGGCCGCCAACGCGCACAGCAGGACCGGAACCAGCAGGCGATAGCGGCGATATGAGCGCATGTCAGCGATCCTCGCCCAGCCCTGCGGGCCCGGTCCTGTTCACGTCGTACGGCTGGGGGACCGGCTGCTCCGAATGGATCAGTGCGGACCCGACCCGGTGGGGTGCTTCAGGCCGCTACCGCGCTCCCGCCAGCTCCTCCGACGCCGCCTCCCGCTCCGCCATCTCCCGCAACGGCCCGTCCACCGCCACCAGCTCCGGATACGACCCGCGCTGCACCACCCGTCCCTGATCCAGCACGAGCACCTCGTCGACCGCCTCCAGACCCGCCAGCCGGTGGGTGATGAGCAGGGTCGTACGGCCCTCGGTGGCGGCCAGCAGATCGGCGGTGAGCGCGTCGGCGGTCGGCAGGTCGAGGTGCTCGGCGGGCTCGTCGAGCACCAGGACGGGGAAGTCGGCGAGCAGCGCGCGGGCCAGCGCCAGCCGCTGCCGCTGCCCTCCGGACAGCCTCGCCCCGTGCTCGCCGACGAGCGTGTCGAGCCCGTCGGGCAGGCCGCCGGCCCAGTCCAGCAGCCGGGCCCGGCCGAGCGCGGCACGCAGCTCGTCCTCGGTGGCGTCCTTCTTGGCGAGCAGCAGGTTCTCGCGCAGCGAGCTGTCGAAGAGGTGCGCGTCCTGCGCGCACAGCCCGACGAGCTTCCGTACGTCGTCACTGTGCAGCGCGTACGCGTCCACGCCCGCCAGCGTGTAGGCACCCGCCCGCGCGTCCAGGAACCGCAGCAGCAGCTGCGCCAGCGTCGTCTTGCCGGAGCCGGACGGTCCGACCACGGCGACCCGGCGGCCCTCCTCGAGGGTCAGGTCGAGCCCGGCGAGCGCGTCCCGGTCCTGCCCCTCGTACCGCGCGGTCAGCCCCTTGACGGCGACCGGGAACGGCGACGCGGGCGCCTGCCGGGGCCGCTCCGGCTCCCCCACGGGCTCCGGGGCGTCCAGCACCTCGTACACCCGCTCGGCGCTCCGGCGCACCCGCTGCCGGTACTGCACGGCGAGCGGCAGCCCGAGCACGGCCTCGAAGGCGGCCAGCGGGGTGAGGACGACAACGGCCATGGTCACGCCGTCCAGCCGCCCGGCCGCGACCGCCTGAGCGCCGACCAGGGCGGCGGCCGTGACGGTCAGGCCGGAGATCAGAGCGGTGAGCCCGTCGCCGAGCGCCGTGGCGGTGGCGGCGCGCGAGGCGATCCGGGTGAGCGTCCCGTCGGCCTCGCGTGCCCGGGCGGTCCGCGCGGGCAGGGCACCGGCGACGGTCAGCTCCGCGGTGCCGGTGAGCAGATCGGCCACCCGCGTCGCCAGTACGCCGCGAGCGGGGGCCAGCCGGTGCTCGGCCCGCCGCGCCACGGCACCGGTGATCAGCGGCACACCCACGCCCGCCGCCAGCAGCCCGGCCGCGAGCACGGCTCCGGCCTCGGGCAGCAGCCACGCCGTGAAGCCCACGGACGCGGCCGACACGACGACGGCCGCCCCTGCCGGCAGCAGCCACCGCAGCCAGTAGTCCTGCAGCGCGTCCACGTCCGCGACGAGGCGGGAGAGCAGATCACCCCGGCGGGCCCGGCGCAGCCCGGCAGGCGCCAGCCGCTCCAGCCTGCGGAACACCGCGACCCTGGTGTCCGCCAGCATCCGCAGCACGGCGTCGTGCGAGACCAGCCGCTCGGCGTACCGGAACACGGCCCGCCCGATCCCGAAGGCCCGCGTCGCCGTCACGGCCATCATCAGATAGAGCACGGGCGGCTGCTGCGAGGCCCGCGAGATCAGCCACCCGGAGGTGGCCATGAGCCCCACGGCACTCCCGAGCGCGAGACTGCCGAGCAGCAGCGCGAGTCCCAGCCGCCCACGCCGGGCGCCGGACATGGCGCGAACGCGTGTGAGGACACCGCCCGAAGGGGATTCCCCATCGGGCTCGGTCGGATCGACCGGGGCGGCCAGCTCGCCCTCGACGGAACCCGGCTTGTGGGCCGAGGCCGGCGCGACCGGCGCAGCGGTCGTCTCGGGCTCGACCAGGCGCACCACCCGGTCCGCCACCCCCAGCAACGCCGGCCGGTGCACGACCAGCAGCACCGTCCGCCCGGCCGCCAGCCGCCGTACCGCGGCCACGACCTCGGCCTCGGTGGCCCCGTCCAGGGCGGCCGTCGGCTCGTCGAGCAGCAGCACGGGCCGGTCCGCGAGAAACGCCCGGGCCAGCGCGAGCCGCTGCCGCTGCCCGGCGGACAGCCCTGCCCCGTCCTCGCCGAGCTCGGTCTCCGCGCCCTCCGGCAGGGCGTCCACGAACTCCAGTGCCCCGGCGTCCCGCAGCGCCCGCCGTACGGCATCGTCATCCGCGTCGGGCCGTGCAAGCCGTACGTTCTCGGCGATCGTCCCGGCATACAGATGCGGCCGCTGCGGCACCCACGCGATCCGGGAGCGCCACTGCTCCAGGTCGGCATCGGCCAGGTCGACTCTCCCGGCCCGCACACGCCCCTCGGCCGGCCGCACGAAGCCCAGCAGCACACTGAGCAGCGTCGACTTTCCGGCCCCGCTCGGCCCGACGAGCGCGACCGTCTCCCCGGGCTCGACCGTGAAGGACACGTCCGCCACGGCGTCCGCCGAGCGCCCCGGGTAGCGGACCGTCACGCCCTCGAACGCCAGCGCACCCGCGGGCACGGCCTCGACCCCGGACGCCGGCACTGGCGTCTCCAGGACCTCGAAGATCTCCTCGGCCGCGGCGAGGCCCTCCGCCGCCGCGTGGTACTGCGCCCCGACCTGCCGCAACGGCAGATACGCCTCCGGGGCCAGGATCAGGATGACCAGGCCGATGTACAGGTCCATCTCGCCGTGCACCAGCCGCATGCCGATCGTCACGGCAACCAGCGCCACGGAGATCGTCGCGAGCAGCTCCAGCGCGAAGGAGGAGATGAAGGCGATCCGCAGCGTCCGCATGGTCGCCAGCCGGTACTCGCCGGTGATCCGCCGGATCGACTCGGCCTGCGCCTTGGCACGGCCGAAGACCTTCAGCGTCGGCAGCCCGGCGACGACGTCCAGGAAGTGCCCGGACAGCCGGGACAGCAGCCGCCACTGACGGTCCATCCGGGACTGGGTGGCCCAGCCGATCAGGACCATGAAGACCGGGATGAGCGGCAGCGTGCCCACGATGATGGCCGCGGAGACCCAGTCCTCGGTGACGATCCGCGCCAGCACCGCCACCGGCACGACCACCGCGAGACCCAACTGCGGCAGATACCGCGAGAAGTAGTCGTCGAGGGCGTCGACTCCCCGGGTGGCCAGGGCGACCAGCGAACCGGTCCGCTGCCCGCTCAGCCACCCGGGCCCCAACCGCACGGAACGCTCCAGCAGCCGCCCCCGCAGCTCGGACTTCACCGCAGCGCTCGCCCGGTGGGCGGCCAGCTCCGTCAGCCAGCCGACCAGCGCCCGGCCGGCCGCGACGGCGGCCAACCGCAGCAGGGGAGTGCCGAGTTCTGCCACAGCCATGCGGTGCTGGAAGGCGCCGACCACCACCTCGGCGATGAGCATCGCCTGCGCGATGACCAACCCCGCCCCGACGGCACCCAGGGCGACGACCGCCACCAGGAAGACCCGGGTGGCACGGGCGTACCGGAGCAGACGCGGATCGATTGGTTTCACGTGAAACACACCTCAGTGCGCGGTCTCGGCGATGTGCTGCGTACCGATCCGCTTGCGGAACACCCAGTACGTCCAGCCCTGGTAGAGCAGGACGATCGGGGTGGCGATCCCGGCACACCAGGTCATGATCTTCAGCGTGTACGGGCTGGACGAGGCGTTGGTGACCGTCAGGCTCCAGTCCGGGTTCAGCGTCGACGGCATGACGTTCGGGAACAGCGTCAGGAAGAGCATCGCGACCGTGGCCACGATGGTGAGCCCCGACAGGGCGAACGCCCAGCCCTCACGCCCGGCCCGTGCCGCGACCAGCGCCACGAGGAGAGACGCGACGGCCACGACCACCGCGACGAGCGACGCCCCGTCACCGCGGTCTGCCTGCGTCCACAGCAGGAAGGCGAGGGCCAGCAGGGCGGTGACCAGCCCGACGCGCAGCGCCAGCTTCCGTGCCCGCTCCCGGATCTCCCCGACGGTCTTGAGGCCGACGAACACCGTCCCGTGGAAGGTGAACAGCGCCAGCGTGACCAGACCGCCGAGCAGCGCGTACGGGTTGAGCAGATCCAGGACGCCTCCGGCGTAGTTGAAGTCCTGGTCGATCTTCACGCCCCGCACGATGTTGCCGAAGGCCACACCCCACAGGAACGCGGGGAGCAGCGAGGTCCAGAAGATCGCCGTCTCCCAGTTGCGCTGCCAGTTCTCCTCGGGCCGCTTGACGCGGTACTCGAAAGCCACACCCCGGACGATCAGGCAGACCAGGATGAGCAGCAGGGGCAGGTAGAAGCCGGAGAAGAGCGTCGCGTACCACTCGGGGAAGGCGGCGAAGGTGGCACCGCCCGCCGAGAGCAGCCAGACCTCGTTGCCGTCCCAGACGGGTCCGATGGTGTTGATCAGCACCCGCTTCTCGGGCCGGTTGCGGGCGAGCAGCTTCGTGAGCACTCCGACCCCGAAGTCGAAGCCCTCCAGGAAGAAGTAGCCGGTCCACAGGACGGCGATCAGGACGAACCAGACGTCGTGCAGTTCCATGACTGTGCAGCTCCCTCGGCCTAGTACGAGAAGGCCATCGGCTTGTCGGCGTCACGGGAGTCGCCGCCGATCTTCGTGGGCGGGTTGAGGTCGGCCTCGGTGAGCTCGGGCGGGCCCGCCTTCACGTACTTGACCAGCAGCTTGACCTCGATGACGGCGAGGATCGCGTACAGCGTGGTGAAGACGACCATCGAGGTGATGACCTCGGCCTGGGAGACACCGGGGGAGACCGCGTCACGCGTCTGGAACAGGCCGTAGACGACCCACGGCTGGCGGCCCATCTCGGTGAAGATCCAGCCCCAGGAGCTGGCGATCAGCGGGAAGCCCAGGGTGAGGATCGCCATGCGCCAGTACCACTTGGTGAGGGTCGGGCCGAGCGCCTTCTTCGGCAGGAGCACGAGATGCGGCACCTCGTCCTCGCCCACCCTCAAGTGCTGTGGCAGCAGGAACTTCTTCCGGGTCAGCCACAGTCCGGCCAGGCCGATGGCGAACGACGTCATACCGAAGCCGATCATCCAGCGGAAGCCCCAGTAGGCGACCGGGATGTTGGGCCGGTAGTCGCCGGGGCCGTACTTCTCCTGCTCGGCCTTGTTGACGTCGTTGATGCCGGGGACGTACGAGGTGAAGTCGTCCTTGGCGAGGAAGGACAGCAGGCCGGGGATCTCGATGGCGACCTTGTTGTGCCCCTTGTCGACGTCACCGACGGCGAAGATCGAGAAGGGCGCGGGCTTCTCGCCGTCCCAGAGTGCCTCGGCCGCCGCCATCTTCATCGGCTGCTGCTCGTACATGATCTTGCCGAGGACATCGCCGCTGATCGCGGTGAGCATGCCGCCGATGACGACGGTGACCAGGCCCAGCCGCAGCGAGGTCTTCATCACGGGGACGTGCCTCTTGCGGACCAGGTGGAAGGCGGCGATGCCAACCATGAAGGCGCCGCCGGTCAGGAAGGCCGCGGTGAGCGTGTGGAAGACCTGGGCGAGCGTGGTGTTCTGGGTCAGCACCAGCCAGAAGTCGGTGAGCTCGGCGCGCCCCTTCGCCTCGTTGATCCGGTAACCGACCGGGTGCTGCATCCAGGAGTTGGCCGCGAGGATGAAGTACGCCGACAGGATCGTGCCGATCGAGACCATCCAGATGCAGGCGAGGTGGATCTTCTTGGGCAGCTTGTCCCAGCCGAAGATCCACAGGCCGATGAAGGTGGACTCGAAGAAGAAGGCGATCAGCGCCTCGAAGGCGAGTGGCGCACCGAAGACGTCACCGACGAAGCGTGAGTAGTCGGACCAGTTCATGCCGAACTGGAACTCCTGCACGATGCCGGTGACCACGCCCATCGCGATGTTGATCAGGAAGAGCTTGCCCCAGAACTTCGTCGCCCGGAGGTACTTCTCCTTCTCCGTCCGCACCCAGGCGGTCTGCAGTCCGGCCGTGAGGGCGGCCAGCGAGATCGTCAGGGGGACGAACAGAAAGTGGTAGACGGTGGTGATGCCGAACTGCCATCGCGCCAGGGTCTCCGGCGCCAAAGCCAGGTCCACGTCGCCGCTCCTTACACTACGCTTGTGAAAGCGTTCACATTCACAAGCCATTATGCAGCACGGACTTTCGAGCCCCAAAGGGGGCCCCTGTCCCGGTCAACCTCAGGGCCAACCCCTAGGCGTTAACTTCAACATATTGTTGAATCTGTGGCATGCAGACACCACTACAGATACGGATCTCCTGGCCCGCGGGGCACCTCACCGCGACCCTTGACGACACCCCGACCACCCAGGCCCTCGCCCAGGCACTGCCCCTTGTCTCCACCGCCCGCACCTGGGGCGCGGAGGTCTACTTCGACACAGGAGTGTCTGTTTCACGTGAAACAGACGCCCGACAGGTCATGGAGCCGGGCACAGTCGCCTTCTGGACCGACGGCGACGCCCTCGCCCTCCCCTACGGGCCCACGCCGATCTCACAGGGCGAGGAGTGCCGCCTCGCCAGCCCGTGCAATGTCCTGGGCCGCATCGACGGCGACCCCGGCCTGCTCGCGACCGTGCGGGGCGGCGACCCCGTCCGCGTTGAACTCGTGGACGCCTGACCTGGCCTGACCTGACCTAGGGCCTGGCTCGCGGAGCACTACAGCTCCTTGCGAAACCCTTCCGTCACCTTCAGGAAGATGTCGTTCGCCTCGGTTTCCCCGACCGTGACCCGCACACCCTCACCCGGGAACGGCCGGACCACCACGCCCGCCTGCTCACACGCCTGCGCGAACGCGACCGTGCGCTCCCCCAGCCGCAGCCACACGAAGTTGGCCTGGGTCTCGGGCACCGTCCAGCCCTGGGCGCGCAGCCCGTCGACCACGCGCGTGCGCTCACACACCAGCGAGCCGACCCGACCGAACAGTTCGTCCTCGGCACGCATCGAGGCGATCGCCGCCTCCTGCGCGAGCTGGCTCACGCCGAACGGCACCGCCGTCTTGCGCAGCGCCAACGCCACCGGCTCGTGCGCGATGGCGAACCCGACGCGCAGTCCGGCCAGGCCGTACGCCTTGGAGAAGGTCCGCAGGACGCAGACATTGGGCCGGTCGCGGTAGAGCTCGACACCGTCCGGCACCTCGGGGTCGCGGATGAACTCGCGGTAGGCCTCGTCGAGCACCACCAGTACGTCTCCCGGCACCCGGTCGAGGAAGCGCTCCAGCTCCGCCCGCCGCACGACCGTGCCGGTCGGGTTGTTGGGGTTGCAGACGAAGATCAGCCGGGTCCGGTCGGTGATCGCGTCGGCCATCGCGTCGAGATCGTGCACATCACCGGAGGTCAGCGGCACCTGGACCGACCGGGCGCCGCTGATCTGCGTGATGATCGGGTACGCCTCGAAGGACCGCCAGGCGTAGATCACCTCGTCACCGGGGCCGGAGGTGGCCTGGATGAGCTGCTGGGCGACTCCGACCGACCCGGTGCCGGTGGCCAGGTGGGAGAGGGGCACGCCGAACCGCTCGGACAGCTCGTTCATCAGCCCCGTACAGGCCATGTCCGGGTAGCGGTTGAAGTTGCCGGCCGCCGCTGTCACGGTCTCCATCACGCCCGGCAGCGGCGGGTACGGGTTCTCGTTGGAGGACAGCTTGTAGGCCACCGGCCCGCCTGCCGCGGCGGGCTTGCCCGGCTTGTAGGTGGGGATTCCCTCCAGCTCGCCGCGCAGCTTGGGGCTCGTCTCGCTCACCGCAGTCCTCCTCGCGAAGACCGGCGGCCCATGACCGCCGCCGACATCCAATACTCCTCACCTTATGAGGATTCAGCGCCGCTGCGTACACCCACGGCCAAGCGGTGAACGCCGGCTTCCCACGTCCCTCCGGCATCAGGGGCATCGCCGCACGAAGGCGTATGAATCCGGGGGCGCGCCGCACATATATCTACGCGCCGGTGGTGCACGCCGTGGCGCGCATCCCCCGTGCAGGTGAGTTGAGACCTCTTCGCAACCTCACCCACTTGGCAGGCTCGTGCGGGCCGACAAGTCACGTACTGGCATGGGAGCGCTTAACTCCCTTGGTTTCCAAAGTAATTGAGGTTAAATGATCATGCAGAAACGTGCCTGTCAACGTGTGCATATGCGTCCGCACTACCCCACCTCATGAGCCCTACTATCGGCTCGCCATGACAGCAGCAGGGAAGCACCAGGTGAGCCGCGCGGAAACCTCACGTCGAGGCAGTCGGCCGAGTCGGGCGGGTATCAGAGACGTGGCCGCCGCCGCCGGAGTCTCCATCACGACCGTCTCCGACGCCCTCAACGGCAAGGGCCGGCTTCCGGACGCCACCCGGCGCCATGTCCGCGAGGTGGCCGACCGGCTGGGCTACCGGCCCTCGGCCGCCGCCCGGACACTCCGTACCGGCAAGTCGGGACTCATCGGCCTGACCGTGACGACGTACGGGGATGAACCTTTCACCTTCACCGAATTCGCGTACTTCGCCGAGATGGCGCGGGCCGCCACCTCCGCCGCGCTCGCCCGCGGCTACGCCCTCGTCATCCTGCCCGCGACCTCCCGCCACGATGTGTGGTCGAACGTCGCCCTGGACGGCACAGTCGTCATCGATCCCTCCGACCAGGACCCGGTCGTCAGCGAACTCGTCCGGCAGGGTCTGCCGGTCGTCTCCGACGGCCGCCCGGCCGGCTCCCTGCCGGTCACGGCCTGGGTCGACAACGACCACGAGGCCGCCGTCCTCGGCATCCTCGACCACCTGGCCGACGCCGGCGCCCGCCGCATCGGCCTGCTGACCGGCACGACGACGGACACGTACACCCACCTGTCGACCACCGCGTACCTGCGCTGGTGCGAGCGCGTCGGCCAGGATCCGGTGTACGAGGCCTATCCGGCGCACGATCCGTGCGCGGGCGCCGTCGCCGCCGACCGGCTCCTCGCCCGCCCCGACCGGCCGGACGCGGTCTACGGGCTGTTCGACCCGAACGGCACCGACCTGCTCGCCGCCGCCCGCCGCTACGGCCTGCGCGTACCGGACGACCTGCTGCTGGTCTGCTGCAGCGAGTCCACCGTGTACGCCAACACCGAGCCCCCCATCACCACGCTCTCCCTGAAGCCGCGCCGCATCGGCACGGCGGTGGTGCAGCTCCTCATCGACGCCATCGAGGGAGTGGAATCCGACCGCCCGGTGGAGCAGGTGATACCGACGGAGCTGATCGTGCGCACGTCGTCCCAGCGACGCCCGCCGCGCACGACGGTCAGCCCGCCGCGATCCCCCGAGGGGGCGTAGGTCCGGTACCCGGGAACCCCCGGGTCCGGTACCTCGGAACCGGGTCAGGGGAAAGTCTCGTCGCTGGGGAGAAACAGGGCCGGTCCCCCGGAGAGAAGGGATCGTTCTCGCGAAGAGAAGGAGAGCGAGGACGGTCACACGGTGGTCAAAGCCCGGCCCAATCGGGGCGAAAGCCGCGGTGAACTGGACTCTTGCTCTGATTCACCACCCCTGGGTCATCACATGGCGCGATCCGCATTCCTATGATGGGCCCACGACACCGGCGGGCCGCTACGACCAGGCAGTCCGATGCGGTGCAGATGCGGCTTGATGGTGGAGGGGTCGATGACTCAGGGGGCCGGTCAGGGACCCGAGGTGGAGCGCACGGCTACGTTGCGCGACTTCCGGGTGCCCGCGTACGTCCACGAGACCGGTCCGTACGTCCAGAGCGCGAGCCCCGGCGAGGTCGCTCCGCCGCCCGAGGAGACGTATCCCGAGGGATACACGCCGACCCAGCGCGACCTTCCCGTGGTCAACCGGGGTGACACTGTCCAGGTGACCGTCGACCCCGAAACCGCCGCGGCCCCGCCCCCGAACACCGGACAGGGCCCGCTGTACGTCGTGGGCGACGTGCACGGCTATCTCGACCAGCTGGTGGCCGCTCTGCAGGAGAAGGGCCTCCTCGACGCCGACGGCAACTGGTGCGCGGGCACCGCCCGGCTGTGGTTCCTCGGCGACTTCACCGACCGCGGACCGGACGGCATCGGCGTCATCGACCTGGTGATGCGGCTCTCCGCCGAGGCCGCGGCGGCCGGCGGCTACTGCAAGGCGCTCATGGGCAACCACGAGCTGCTGCTGCTCGGCGCCAAGCGGTTCGGCGACACCCCCGTCAACTCCGGCGCGGGCACCGCCACCTTCCAGGCGGCCTGGCTGCTCAACGGCGGACAGAAGACCGACATGGACCGCCTCCAGGACCACCACCTGCAGTGGATGGCCCGTCTCGACGCCGTCGAGGAGGTCGACGGCCATCTGCTCGTCCACTCCGACACCACCGCCTACCTCGACTACGGCCGCTCGATCGAAGAGGTCAACGACACCGTCCGCGAGACGATCACGCGCAATGACGCGGACGAGGTCTGGGACCTGTTCCGCAAGTTCACCAAGCGGTTCTCCTTCCGGGACGAGGGCGGCGCGGACGCCGTGCGCTCCCTGCTCGATACGTACGGGGGCACCCGCATCGTTCACGGGCACAGCCCGATTCCGTATCTGCTCGGCGAGGTCGGCTCCGAGGAGGACGAGGACAGCAGCGACCCGGTGATCGAGGGACCGCACGTCTATGCCGACGGACTCGCCATCGCGATGGACGGCGGCGTGACCATGGCCGGAAAGCTGCTGGTCCAGCAACTGCCGTTGGGTACGTGAACGTTCACCGGGCAGGCGTTTCCCGTCACAGGACCGGACGGGTGAAGGGCCAATTTCGGTAAACCCCCTGTCACCGCCTACCTCCACGGCTCTACCATCGGCTTATCCGTAGCAGGCTCCCCTCCGTTTCTGCCCGACGGCTCGTCAGCATGCCGAGCCCCAAGCCCTACGGAGCATCGGGGGATGCACATGAACAGCGTTCCGCAGCACCTGCTGAGCGAGGACCGCCAGGAATACGAGCGGATCCTCGATGAGGTGCTGCGCTCCGCACCACACCGTCCGGAACTGACCGCTGTCGGACAGCGGCTGAACTCGGAACAACTGCGCACCATGGCGCTGAACGCCACCGCACTCATCACGGCGGCCGCGTCGACCGAATACCAGCACTACGTCAAGGTCCGTGAGGAACTGCGCCAGCCGGCGTCGTCCAACCCCCCGGCCGTGCGCGAGTCCGGCTCTTCCGAGCCGGGCACGGGCCCGGCGGGGCTGGCCGCCGCCATGGGAGAGGTCGCCGAGACCGCCGGCGCGGGCGCCGTCGCCATCGTCGCCGTCCTCGCACCCGTCCTGGCCGGAACCGCAGCCGCGATCTTCCTGCTCGTCGGCTACATCCTGCAGATGCTCGACCCCGAGCAGGCGTTCGCCCGGACCATGCTCACCACGGGCTGGGTGTTCGGCGCCGTGACCGCGGTAGCGATCCTCGTCGCCGCGGTGGGACTGCTGCTCACCGCCCTGCGCAACAAGCCGACGGCCGAAGGCGGTCCGTACGGCGAACTGCAAGGGGAGGTGGCCCTGGCCAGGGATGCCTGGCACGAGGCCCTGCTGGAGCGGGGCATCCTGCCTTTCCTTCGAGAGGCACTCGTCAGCCCGGACGCGGCCGCCGCGCTGCACCACACCTCCTCGTCCACGCCGATCAGCCGCATCCCGCACCTCGGCTACGACCGCCCGGGTTTCACCAGCCCGGACGAAGGCCACCGCGGCTCGCGGCCGAGCTACAGCAGCCCGGACTACACCAGCCCGGACTACGGAGGACCGGAACACCAGCCGGAATAGCCGGGCCCGCCAGGGACCAGGGGCCAGGGACCATGTGTCCCCAGCCCTCGGCCCCCGCGGCCTGTGCGCGGCCGGATCAGTCAGCGATCGGCAGGTACACCCGGTTCCCGCTCGCCGCGAACTCCTTCGACTTCTGGGCCATGCCCTCCTCGATCTCGGTCCGTGTGCCGCCGTGTTCACGGCGGATGTCCTGCGAGATCTTCATGCTGCAGAACTTGGGACCGCACATCGAGCAGAAGTGAGCCGTCTTGGCGGGCTCCGCCGGCAGGGTCTCGTCGTGGAACTCCCGTGCCGTGTCCGGGTCGAGGGCCAGGTTGAACTGGTCCTCCCACCGGAACTCGAAGCGGGCGTCGGACAGCGCGTCGTCCCATTCCTGGGCACCGGGGTGTCCCTTGGCGATGTCGGCCGCATGGGCGGCGATCTTGTAGGTGATGACGCCGGTCTTGACGTCGTCACGGTTCGGCAGGCCCAAGTGCTCCTTGGGCGTGACGTAACACAGCATGGCCGTGCCCCACCAGGCGATCATCGCGGCACCGATGCCGGAGGTGATGTGGTCGTACGCCGGCGCGACGTCCGTGGTCAGCGGGCCGAGCGTATAGAACGGAGCTTCATCGCAGATCTCCTGCTGAAGGTCGATGTTCTCCTTGATCTTGTGCATCGGGACATGGCCCGGGCCTTCGATCATGGTCTGTACGTTGAAACGCTTCGCGATCCGGTTGAGTTCCCCGAGCGTGCGCAGTTCCGCGAACTGTGCCTCGTCGTTGGCGTCCGCGATCGAGCCGGGCCGCAGGCCGTCGCCGAGCGAGTACGTGACGTCGTACGCGGCGAGGATCTCGCAGAGTTCCTCGAAGTTCTCGTACAGGAAGGACTCCTGGTGGTGCGCGAGGCACCAGGCGGCCATGATCGAGCCGCCGCGGGAGACGATGCCCGTCTTGCGGTTGGCCGTCAGCGGCACATAGGCCAGGCGCACGCCCGCGTGGACCGTCATGTAGTCCACGCCCTGCTCGGCCTGTTCGATGACCGTGTCCTTGTAGACCTCCCAGGTCAGATCCTCGGCCCGGCCGTCGACCTTCTCCAGGGCCTGGTAGAGCGGCACGGTGCCGATGGGGACGGGGGAGTTGCGCAGCACCCACTCACGTGTGGTGTGGATGTTGCGGCCGGTGGAGAGGTCCATGACCGTGTCGGCGCCCCAGCGGGTCGCCCAGGTCATCTTCTCGACCTCCTCCTCGATGGAGGACGTCACCGCCGAGTTGCCGATGTTGGCGTTGACCTTCACCAGGAACCTCTTGCCGATGATCATCGGCTCGATCTCCGGGTGGTTGACGTTGGCCGGCAGCACGGCCCGGCCCGCGGCGATCTCGTCGCGGACCACCTCGGGCGAGACGTTCTCCCGGATGGCCACGTACTCCATCTCGGGCGTGATCTCGCCGCGGCGGGCGTACGCGAGCTGCGTGACCGCCTTCCCGTCCCGGCTGCGACGCGGCTGGCGCGGGCGGCCGGGGAAGACGGCGTCGAGGTTGCGGAGGCCGCCACGGGGCGAGGTGTGCTTGATGCCGTCGTCCTCGGGACGGACGGGGCGGCCCGCGTACTCCTCGGTGTCGCCGCGGGAGATGATCCAGTTCTCGCGCAGCGGCGGCAGGCCCCTGCGGACGTCGGTGTCGACGAGTGGATCGGTGTACGGGCCCGACGTGTCGTACAGCGTGACCGCCTGCCCATTGGTGAGATGCACCTGACGAACCGGCACGCGCAGGTCGGGGCGGGTGCCCTCGACGTACGCCTTGTGCCAGCCGATGGACTTCCCGGCCTCCTCGGACTGTGCGTCCTGAACGGAGGCAGGCGTGCGTGCGTCCTTGTCGGTCATGAGACCTACTCCCTACGCCGGCATTACCCGGTAACAGGTTCGGCGGTCGACGCAGCGGTTTCCGTCTGCCGACGTTCCGTGTGAAACATCACTCGACTTCGGTGATGTTTCATGTGAAACATCGCTGGGACGGAGGTCAGCGCCCTCTCAGCCCGGTGCTCCGAGCTCCCGCGTGTACAAAAGGTGCCCCCACGCTAGCGGCAATTCTGGCGCGGTGAACAGAGGGCCCCCCTCGTTCTTGCGATGATCGGTCGGTGACCACGACGCAGCGTCCCCCTTACCCACCGCCCGAGCCGCCTCGCGGATCCGGCGCCGGAAACGGCAACGGCCGGGGAGACGGCCACGATTTCGTCCCCGGGGCCGGGTATGGGCCGGGGGCAGGTTTCGGGCCCGGGGCCGGGGCTGGGGCCGGTGGTGAGCATGGTTCCGGCTCTGCCGGGGGATACGGGCCGGGCAACAGCCAGGGTGGCGGCTCGGCCGGTGGGCATGGAGTCGGTCCCGGCGACGGGCAGGGTCCGGGTTCCGGAGACGGACATGGGCATGGGCACGGTTCCGGGACCGGCGGAGGTGACGGCCACGGACAGGGCCCCGGTTCCGCGCCAGGTGGCGGACACGGGCACTCGCACAGTCACAGCCACGGTCCGGCCACGCCCGTCTCCATGCATCTGCGCAAGATCATCGCGGCGATCCTGATCCCGTTCGGCGCGGCCGTCCTGGTCGGTCTCGTCGTGCTGTGGCCGGGCGGCGCCCCGTCGCACGAGCGCACCGGCGTCGGCTTCGACCGGCAGACCGAACAGGCCTCGGTCACCAAGGTCGTGGAGATCAGCTGCAAGGAGGCCGGCGCCTCGGGGGTCCCGCCGACCGGCGACACCTCCACCGCCGAGGGCTCCTCCGCCGCGCAGCAGGAGAAGGGCACCTGCAAGCGGGCGACGATCCGGGTCGACAGCGGCAAGGACAAGGGCCGCACCTTCACCGAGATCATCCAGCCCGACCAGTCCCGTCAGCTGCACGAGGGCCAGAAGGTCGTGGTCGCCTACGAGCCCTCCGCGCCGAAGGACCTGCAGTACTCGGTCACCGACATCAACCGCCGGCTGCCCATGGGCCTGCTGGCCGGCATCTTCGCGCTCGCCGTCGTGGTCGTCGGGCGGCTGCGGGGGGTCATGGCCCTCATCGCACTGGCCATCAGCTTCATGGTGCTGAACTTCTTCATCCTGCCCGCGATCCTGCAGGGCTCGAACCCGCTGGTCGTGGCGGTGGTGGGCGCGAGCGCCATCATGCTCATCGCCCTGTACATGTGTCACGGACTGTCCGCACGGACCTCCGTGGCGGTGCTGGGCACCCTCATCTCCCTGTTGCTGATCGGCATCCTCGGCTCGGTGTTCATCGACTGGGCCGCGCTCACCGGCAACACCGACGACAACACCGGTCTGATCCACGGCCTCTATCCGACGATCGACATGAGCGGTCTGCTGCTCGCCGGCGTCATCATCGGTTCGCTCGGTGTGCTCGACGACGTGACGGTCACACAGACCTCGGCGGTCTGGGAGCTGCACGAGGCCAATCCGTCGATGGGCTGGCGCGGGCTCTACCGCGCGGGCATCCGGATCGGCCGCGACCACATCGCCTCGGTCGTCAACACGCTCGTCCTCGCCTACGCGGGTGCCGCCCTGCCTCTGCTGCTGCTGTTCTCCATCGCGCAGAGCGGTGTGGGGACGGTCGCCAACAGCGAGCTGGTCGCGGAGGAGATCGTGCGCACTCTGGTCGGTTCGATCGGCCTGGTCGCCTCGGTGCCGGTCACCACCGTTCTGGCCGCGCTCGTGGTCTCGGCCGACCGGCCCGGAGAGGAGCGCGCCGTGGAAGCCTCGGCGGTCCCGGCACGCGGGGGAAGGGGCCGGCGCCGCAAGCGCTGACGTCTCTGAGCCAGACGTCCCAGCGCCACAACGCCGAAGCGTTCCCGCACGGCTCGGCGGCATCCGGTGAAGCGTTACTCCACCATGCCGCCCGACGGGTGTCTCACCCGGCTCCCTGTTCCGCCAGGATGCGGTCCAGCGCCTCGTCGAGGTGGGCGTCGAAGTCGGCGAGCGAGCCCTCCTGGCCCAGCGGCACCAGCTTGTCGGTGCGGTCGAGGAAGGCGACGAGCGGTGCCGTGGAGGACCGGAACAACGCCTGGTCGCTGCCCACCTGAAGCCGGATCAGCACCTCGCCCAGCGTGTCCGGTTCGACGGGAGTGACCCGCACATCGCCCTCGCCGCACGGCCTGCCGACGCCGTCGATCAGCAACTCCCGGCCGAAAGCCCACGTCACCGGGGCGTCACCGGGCAGGTGGAACGTCAGCCGGACGGCATAGGGATCACTGGTCTCATAGCGCAGCTCCACCGGAATGCGGAAGGAGAGCTCCTCGGACACGAGAAAGCTCATCATGACCTCTGCTTGTACGGACTCGCGCATCGCTAACCCCGTCATTCGCCGTGACTGGCCGGGAACGAACCTCTGACACTTGGTGGAATCTTGCTGAACGTACACAGCAGATCACAAGGAGTGAGTTTTCACATACTGATAGAGAGCGCCAGCGACCCGAGTCGCCGCCCGATCTCGCTCTGCAACTGCCGGGCCGCGGGCAGCAGCCGGTCCTCCTGGTGAGCGGGCAGGGAGATGGCCATCGTCGCGGCCGTGGTGCCGAGAGTGAGCGGGATCGCCGCGCAGACCGCACCCAGGGCGTACTCCTGACGCTCGGTCACCGGTTCCATCCGCCGCATCCGCTCCAGACGCCGTAGCAGGCTGTGGTTGTCCCGCACCGTGTACGGAGTGAGGGGCTGCACCGGGTAACGGTCGAGGTGGTCGCGACGGGCCTCCCCGTCGAGCTGGGACAGCAGGCACTGCCCGATGGCGTGCGCGTGCCCGGTCTCCCGGAAGTCGGCCCACTCCTCGACCGCCGGCGTGCCCGGGGTCTCGGAGACGCACATGACCTCGATCTCGCCCTCGCGGTACGCCGCGTAGTAGACGGGGACGCCGAGCAGGTCTCGCCACTGCCCGAGCGTGTCGACCACCGTGCTGCGACGTTTCTGCCGCGCCCCGCTGCTGCTCAGCCGCTCGGCGGCCTCACCGAGGAAGAACAGGCCCTTGTCCCGGCGCAGATAGCCCTCGTGCACGAGGGTGCGCAGCAGGTGGTACGTCGTGGGCAGCGCCAGCCCGGTCTCGCGGGCCAGTTGCTTGGCGGGGGCGCCGTAGACGTGCCCGGCGACGGTTTCCAGCAGGCGCATGGCGCGCTGCACGGATCCGATGAGGGTCGCCGGAGGCGGGGGTGCGGCGGGAGGGGGTGGTGTGGTGGGAGGCGGTGATTCGGAGGGTGCCGCCGAGCGCGGTTGCGCGGGGACGCTGCGCAGGTGGGCCGGTGCGGTGTCAGCCGGGGCCAAGGGTCACTCCCGAAACGCGAGGGGCCGACCCGTGCGGAGGAACACGGGTGGGGGTGTATGCCGCTCGCGGGGATGTCCCCGCGTCGAGCCGGACTCTATTCGTCTGCCACCGCACGCAGACGGTCCGGCCGGGAAACTTCCCCCGCCCGAGGGAACGGGTGATTCCAAGCGTTTCCCGCTACCCCCACCGGTTTCCCACCGGTCTCACCAGTCGCTGCGCGACGAGGAGCTCGACGTGAACTTCCGTACGACGTAGATCAGTCCGCCGACCAGCGCCACGAAGACCAGCACCTTGAAGAGCAGTCCGATGACGAAGCCGACCACACTGGCGATCAGCCCGCCGAACACGACCAGGGCGATGACCGGCACCGCGATCCACTTCACCCACCACGGCAGTCCCGTGAAGATCTCTCGCATCGCCCTCGTCCTTACCTCTCCACCCGTTCGAGTGCCGGGTCCTGTCGGTCTCCTGATGTTCTGCACTCGATGCTAGGTCCAGGAGGGGGTCGGGCGGGGGCCTCGCACCCCTTGTCCTCCCCTGACCGAACCCCTAGGGAACCCCGAGGCGGTCCGTCAGCTCTCGGGCGGAGAGAACACCACCAGCACCCTGAGGTCCTCGGTGATGTGGTGGAACTTGTGGGCGACGCCCGCCGGCACGTAGACCACGCTGCCGCGTGCCACCTGGGTCGTCTCCAGGCCGACGGTGATCGCGGCACGGCCGCTCACAACGAAGTAGACCTCGTCCTGATTGTGCGGCTTCTGTGGATCCTGCTCGCCCGCGTCGAGGGCGTACAGACCGACCGACATGTTCTGCGCCCGCAGAAACTGCAGGTAGGCGCCCTCGTTGGCGGCGCGCTCCGCCTCCAGTTCGTCCAGCCGGAATGCCTTCATCGCCTAGTCCGCCCCTGCCTCTAGTGCCCGTGCCCGATCAGGTCTGCCACGATCAGACACATGAAGAATTTCGTAGTCAAGACGATCGCCAACGCCGGTGCCCTGGCGGTCGCCGTATGGCTGCTCGACAAGATCACCCTGACCGGTGACAGCACGGGCAAGAAGATCGGCACCCTGATAATCGTCGCGCTGATCTTCGGCCTGGTGAACTTCCTGGTCAAGCCGCTCGTCAAGCTCCTCAGCCTCCCGCTGCTGATATTGACGCTCGGCCTGTTCACCCTGATCGTCAACGCGCTGATGCTGCTGCTCACCTCGTGGCTGGCCGACCAGTTCGACCTGAGCTTCCAGGTGGACGGCTTCTGGACGGCAGTCCTGGGCGGCCTGATCATCTCTGTCGTCTCCTGGGCGCTGAACGTCGTTCTGCCCGACGGGGACTGAGCACGTATGACGTATCGAGTCTGCTTCGTCTGCACGGGCAACATCTGCCGTTCCCCGATGGCCGAGGTCGTCTTCCGGGCCCGCGTGGCGGAGGCCGGACTCGACGGCCTGGTCGAGGTCGACAGCGCCGGCACGGGCGGCTGGCACGAGGGCGACGGCGCCGACCCGCGCACGGTGGCCGTCCTCGAGGAGAACGGCTACACCACCGGCCACACGGCCCGGCAGTTCCAGCCGTCGTGGTTCTCCCGCCTCGACCTGGTCGTCGCCCTCGACTCCGGCCACCTCGGCGCCCTACGCCGCCTCGCGCCCACGGAGGAGGACGCGCGGAAGGTGCGGCTGCTCCGTTCGTACGACCCCGCCGCCGGCGGCGACCTCGACGTGCCGGACCCCTACTACGGGGGCGCGGACGGTTTCGAGGAGTGCCTTGAGATGGTGGAGTCGGCGAGCACCGGTCTGCTCGCGGCAGTGCGTGAGGACGTGGAAGGACGAGTGGCATGAGTGAATCCGCGACGGGTGACCAGGGCGGATCGACGGGCGGGACGGCCCGGGCGTCTAGCGACGCGGCCCTGGTCGCCGCCGACGCCGGTGACGGCACGCGGGCGGTCCGGGCCGGGCTGCCCGAGGCGGTCAAGTACGAGCCCACCCTGCCCGGACCGGTGTTCGCCGCCCACTTCCATCTGCCGGGCGACCCGACCGGCCCGTACACCTACGGCCGTGACGAGAACCCGACCTGGACACTGCTGGAGCGCGCCGTCGGCGAGCTGGAGGCGCCCGGCCGGGACGATGTCGAGACGCTCGTCTTCGCGTCGGGCATGGCCGCGACCTCGGCGGTGCTCTTCTCCCAGCTACGCGCCGGCGATGTGTGTGTCCTGCCCGACGACGGCTATCAGGCGCTGCCCCTGGTACGCGCCCAGCTGGAGACATACGGCATCGAGGTGCGTACCGCGCCGACCCGGGGCGACGCCCAGCTCGACGTCCTGGACGGCGCGAAGCTGCTGTGGATCGAGACGCCGTCGAACCCCGGGCTCGACGTCTGCGACATCAGGCGGCTCGCCGAGGCGGCACACGCGCGTGGTGCCCTGGTGGCCGTCGACAACACCCTCGCGACACCGCTCGGCCAGCGCCCCCTGGAGCTCGGTGCCGACTTCGCGGTGGCCAGCGGCACCAAGCAGCTCACGGGGCACGGCGACATCCTCCTGGGCTACGTCGTCGGCCGTGACGCCGAGGCCATGGCCGCCGTACGCCGCTGGCGCAAGATCGTCGGAGCGATTCCCGGGCCCATGGAGGCCTGGCTCGCACACCGTTCGATCGCGACGCTGCAACTGCGGGTCGACCGGCAGAGCACGACCGCCCTGGCGGTCGCCGAAGCGCTGCGCGAGCGTCCTGAGGTGACCGGACTGCGCTATCCCGGACTCCCCGACGACCCCGCGCACAAGATCGCGGCTCAGCAGATGCGGCGCTACGGGTGCGTGGTGTCGTTCACTCTGCCCACGCGTGCGCAGGCCGACCGTTTCCTCGACGCGCTGCGGCTCGTGGACGACGCGACGAGCTTCGGCGGAGTACGGTCCACGGCCGAACGACGCGGACGCTGGGGCGGCGACGCGGTCCCGGAGGGCTTCATCCGCCTGTCGGTCGGCGCCGAGGACCCGGAGGACCTGGTGGCGGACATACTGGGCGCACTGGACACGTCGGTGGCCTGACCATCCCCCCACGGACGGTCCGAGCCTCCCCCCTCGTGGCTCGGACCGTCCTCCGGTTCCGCGCGCAAGAACCGCGCGACCAAGGCTAGTTGACTCTCTGTCAGTGTCCAATCACAGTAGCGACAGAGACCTATCGACTTATTTATAGTTGAGCGCGGCCGTAGGGCCGGGAGCGGGGCCGAAGAGGGGAGAGCGTGCGGTGGATCTGGCCTTGCTGCGGACCTTCGTGACCGTGCACCGGGCCGGCTCCTTCACCCGCGCCGCCGCCCTGCTCGGCCTCTCCCAGCCCGCCGTCACCTCGCAGATACGGACGCTGGAGCGGCAACTGGGCCGCCCCCTGTTCCTGCGGCAGGCCCGCGGCGTGACCCCGACGAGCATCGGCGACGAACTGGCCCACAAGGCCGCACCGCATCTCGACGCCCTGGTGGAGATAACGGAGACAGGCCTCGACGACGACTCCTCCTTACGGACGCTGCACCTCGCCGGACCTCCGGAGTTCACCGCCGAACGAGCCCTGCCCGCGCTCACGGAGCTGATCGGCGAGGACGGTCAGGGCTTCGCCCTGCGCGCATCCTTCGGGAATGCCGAGGAAACGCTGGAAGGGCTTTCCGCCGGGCATCACGATCTGGCCATCAGCACGGCCCAGCCACGGGGCGCCCTGCTCACGGCGACTGCGCTCTGCGACGAGGAGCACGTCCTGGTCGCCGCCCCGCGCTGGGCCGAACAGATCGGCGCCGGGCAGCCGGACCGCAAGTCGGAACCGTCCCTGGAGCAGGTGCCCGTGGTGGAGGTGCACGAGTCCCTGCCCTTCGTCTCCCGCTACTGGGCCTCCGTCTTCGACTCGCGCCCCGCCGCCCCGGGCACGGTCATCGTTCCCGACCTGCGCGCGGTCCTGGCGTGTGCGGTCGCGGGGGCGGGCCTGGCGGTGCTCCCGCGCTATCTGTGTGCGGCCGCGCTGGAGCGGGGTGACGTCGTCGCCCTGCACGAGCCGACGGTGCCGCCGCTGCGGACGTACTTCCTGGTGGTCCGTACCGGGACGCTCGCGATGCCCCATATAGCGCGTGCCCATGAGTGGTTGCAGCGCGCCTCGAGCGACTGGTGCTGAGGCGCCCGGGACAGTGCCTCACTCTGAGGGCTCGGCCGGTGACGTTTCGCGATGTTTCACGTGGAACCAGCCGGGCCACATTTCACTCATGACCGTCCGACCTGTGGTCAAGCGCACCGCCCGTGCCGTTCTGCTGGACGGTGACGACCTGATCCTGATCAAGCGCACCAAGCCGGGCATGGATCCCTACTGGCTCACTCCCGGCGGCGGGGTCGAGCCCGATGACTCGACCGTCGTCGACGCCTTGCACCGAGAGGTGTACGAGGAGCTCGGCGCCAAGATCACCGATGTGGTGCCCTGCTTCGTGGACACCATGGAGCACATCGGGGAGGACGGCGGCGCGACCGGCGTGAAGGTGCAGCACTTCTTCGTCTGCCACCTGGAGTCCATGGACCCGTCCCTCCGCCACGGCCCGGAGGTGGACGAACCCGTCGGCGAGTACGAGATCGTGCGCGTGCCCTTCACCCGTGTCGGGATCGCCTCCGTCCACCTGGTGCCGCTGTCGCTGCGGCACTACCTGGACGGCAACATCGAGGGCGTACGTGCCATGCACGCCCCCGACCTGGGCTGACACCGGCAGTGGATCAGGACCCGGCCGCGACCAGCTCCTCCACGGAGTCGTGCCGTATGCGGTCCGACGGGATGCCGACGTCCCGCAGCGCGTCCACACCGCTGCGGATCATCCCGGGCGGGCCCGAGAGATAGGCCTCGAACTCGTCCCACGGCCCGTAGGCGCGTATCGCGTCCGGCAGCTGCTGGTTCGCCTGCTGGTCGATGATCGCGCGAACCGCGAGCCAGGGGTGGGTCTGCTGGAGGCGGAGCATGGTGTCGATGTCGTACAGGTCGTGGTCGGTGCGGGCTCCGTAGAAGACCTCGACCGACCGGCGGTCCCCGTGCTCGGCGACGTCTTCGACCAGTGCCTTGATGGGCGCTATGCCGGTCCCGCCGCCCACGCAGAGCAGGCCGCTCTCGGTGGTGTGGTCGACGGTCATGGAGCCCGCGGGCGGGCCGAGCCGGATGATGTCGCCGGGGCGGGCACGGTGCACCAGGGCGTTGGAGACCCAGCCGGCCGGGACCGCCTTCACGTGGAACGACAGCAGGCCGTCGGAGCGGGGCGCCGAGGCGAAGGAGTAGTGCCGCCAGATCCGGGGCCACCAGGGCGTCTCCACGCTCGTGTACTGCCCGGCGAGGAAGGGGTACGGCTGGTCGGGGCGGACGGTGATGACCGCGACGTCCGGAGTTCTGAGGTCGTGCGTGACAACCTCGGCGTACCACCAGGCCGGGGCACGCAGTTCGTCCTTGGCCGCCGCGTCGATCATGACCTGCGAGATGGTGGTGTACGCCCGGACCCAGGCCGCCTCCATCTCCTCGTTCCAGACCTCGGCGGCGTACTTGCTCAGCGCCCCGAGGAGGCATTCGCCGACGGCCGGGTAGTGCTCGGGCCGCGTGCCGTACTTGCGGTGGCCCCGGCCGAGGTTCTGCAGGTAGTCGACGAGGACGTCGGTGTTGTCGATGTGCTCGGCGGCTGTGAGCAGCGCCTTGAGCAGACGGTCCCGCTGGGTGTCCATCGCGGCCGGGAACAGCGGCCGCAGGTCCGGGTAGCGGACGAAGAGCAGGGCGTAGAAGTACGACGTGACCTTCTCGGACACGGGTGCGACCTCGGCCATGGCGCGGCGGATGAGGATGGCGTCCGGGGACGCTTCCCTGGCCGGGGCGGAGGCGGTTCGGCCCGGGGCCGACATGGCGGCGTACCGCTGGGCGGGGACCCGCGACTCGTCGGGCCCGAGTGCGGAGGGAGCGGTGGAGGCGAAGGGCGCCGGTGTGAGCGCCGTGGGCACGGGACCTGCTGACGACGCCGCGGCGACGCTTGCGGCCGCGGGAGAGGAGGCGTGCTGGGCGGCCAGGGGGGCGGGCGTGGGTATCGCTTCCGGGGGCTCACGCCCCTGTTCCGGCCCACCGGTGCTCTCGCTGCCGGTCGTCGAAGCGGGCGGCACCGCCGTACCGTCGGCCGGAGTCTCCGGAGCGGCCGTCGGCCTGCCCACGGGGCGTATCGCGGCCGGGCGACGCCCCTCTGGCGTGCCGGCTTCGCTGTCCGGTGTCGTCGTCGGCTTCTTGCGGGGCGTGAACCAGCCGCCCCCGCCGCCGGAAGTGCCGTTGTCGGCCGACGTGGTGGTCGGAGCGTCCATGGTGTGCCTCGCCTCGAGCATCTTTCGGTCGGTCTGCGCACTTCCCTAGTCGGAAGGTGCCTGCTTTCCCCCGTGGACGGACTGCGTTCCCATCCATGTCGTGGCCAATGCGGCCACATTCAACCCGTATTTCGGCTCCGTACGGACAAGTAGGCAAGAGTGTGACATTGCCCGCAGTGTTCTCACCCGAGCTTCCCACTCGTCTGGACGACTCAGTCGCTTAACCGAAAACGCGGGTCTTCGATCTCTCCGTCCCATTAGGCTGCATTGCCCTGCACTCGGCCCGCACGGAACGGGTCACCCGCCCCGAATGCGAACCGGAGTCGACCCTACCGGCCACCGCCGTGCACACAAGTCCCCCCTTCCCTCGTCACGAATGAGGGCGCCGCGCGAATCATCACTAGCGCCAACTACTGGACATCGCGCCTGTGTTTCACGTGAAACGTCCGGCGTCTGACCGCTCTCTGTGCGGACGGCTACAACTGGCCAAAAGCTCGTATGGGTCCGGGGAAAGAGGTGGACGTCAGGGGCCCCTGTCGGACAGCCTGACCTGCGTGCCGACTCCTTCCCTTGCCTCTTTGCCCATTCGTCGTCTGACGCTCCGCGATCTCGCCGCCTGCGCCGACTTGTCTCAGGACCGGGGGTGGCCACGGGAGGAGCACAAGTGGGGCTTCCTCCTCACAGCCGGGAAGGGCTATGGCATCGATGACCCCGACGGCGGCCTCGTGAGCGCCTGCGTCGTCACCGAGTACGGACCGCACGAGCACCCCGCGCTCGCGGCGATCGGCATGGTCCTGGTCGCCGAACGGCATGCGCGACAGGGCGTGGGACGCCGGCTGATGCGCCATGTCGTCTCAGCGATGGGCCCCACGCCCCTCACCCTGCACGCGACGCCGAACGGCCGCCCCCTCTACGAGGAACTCGGCTTCAAGGTCACCGGGCGGGCGGAGATGGTGTCCGGGCACTTCACCGCCGGCGGACCGGATCCCAGGGTCGCCACCCGGGCGGCGACCGCCGAGGACCTCGCCGCCATCCTCCGGCTCGACGAGCAGGCGTTCGGGACCGATCGCACGCACATCGTCACGCGACTGCCCGCCTTCGCCGATCAGTTGCGCGTGGCCGAGGAGGACGGGCGGATCATCGGGTACGCGGCCGCCTGGCCCAACATGGACACCCACGTCGTGGGCCCGCTCATCGCCCGCGACACAGCGGTCGCCCAGGCGCTCATCGCCTCCCTCGCGGCCCACACCGACCGCCCTCTGCGCACCGATATCGACGTGCGGCACGAAGAGCTCCTCGCGTGGGCGAAGGAGCGGGGCCTGGCGTCCATCGCCTTCAACTCGGTGATGTCGTACGGGATCACCGAGCTGCCCGGAGACTGGACCCGCCGGTTCGCGCCGGTCACGGTCGCGGCGGGCTGAAGGGCCCCCGCCCCGGATACGACGACGCCGGCTCCCCGGGGGATCGGGGAACCGGCGTGTCGCGTCACTGAGCCAGGTCAGGCGAGGGCCTCCACGGCGGTCGTGGCGAAGCCGTGGTCCTGCTCCGGGGCTCCGCCGCCGACGCCGATCGCGCCGATCAGGCGACCGTCGCGGTGCACCGGCACGCCGCCCGCGATGAACAGCAGCGGCCGGTCGAGCGCGGTCGGCAGCGTGTGGAAGGGGCCTCCGGGCTGCACGGCGTCGACGAGGTCGGCGGTGGGCGCGTTCAACTGGAGGGCCGTGTAGGCCTTGCGGGTGCTGGTCTCGCCGGAGATCAGCACGGCACGGTCGTCGCGCCGGAAGGCGAGCAGATGGCCGCCCGCGTCCAGGACGGTGACGCTGACGGTCACGCCTGCGGCCTCGGCGGCCCGACGGGCGGCGGTGACGAGGGCGTCGGCGTCCTGGGTGGTCAGCGGGGCGACGGCTGTGGTGGTGCTCATGAGGGGGTTCTCCTAGGGAACTTGCTGGTTGGTTCTGGCCTGGGTCGGGTCCGACCCGGTCGCTCAGTGGTGGACGGCGGTCCGCTGCTCGGCCGGCTCGGCTCCCGTGACGACGGTGCTGGGGGCACCGGCACGGCGCTCCAGAGCGGCCGAGAGGAAGGCCAGGAGCAGGGCGCCGGCGGCCAGGGCGGCACCGACCCAGTTGGGGGCGGTGTAGCCGAAGCCCGCCGCGATCACGAGGCCGCCGAGCCACGCGGAGAGGGCGTTGCCGAGGTTGAAGGCGCCGATGTTCACGGCGGAGGCCAGGGTCGGCGCGCCGTGCGCCTGGTCGAGGACCCGCTTCTGGAGCGGCGGGACGGTGGCGAAGCCCAGGGCGCCGATCAGCGCGATCGTGACGGCCGACAGCAGCTTGTCGTGCGCGGTGAGGGTGAACAGCGCCAGGACGACGGCCAGGGCGCCCAGGGAGACGTACAGCAGGGGCATCAGGGCGCGGTCGGCGAGCTTGCCGCCGACGAGGTTGCCGCCGACCATGCCGAGGCCGAAGAGGACCAGCAGCCAGGTGACGGAGCCGTCGGCGAAGCCGGCGACGTGGGTCATCATCGGCGCGATGTAGGTGATGGCCGCGAAGACACCGCCGAAGCCGAGGACGGTCATCGCCATCGCGAGCAGCACCTGCACGTTCTTGAAGGCGGCCAGCTCGTGCTTCAGGTGCACGCCCTCCGGCTTGGGCATGTCGGGGACGAGCCGGGCGATGCCGGCCAGGCCGATGACGCCGAGGGCGGCGACGACGGCGAAGGTCACGCGCCAGCCGACGGACTGTCCGACGAGCGTGCCCAGCGGGACGCCGACGACGTTGGCGACGGTCAGTCCGGTGAACATCATCGAAATGGCTCCGGCCTTCTTGTCCGGGGCCACCAGTTCGGCCGCGACGACCGAGCCGATACCGAAGAAGGCGCCATGGGCCAGCGAGGCGACGATGCGGCCGATCAGCATGACGGCGAAGGCAGGAGCGAGAGCCGAGAGCAGGTTGCCGACGATGAACAGGCCCATCAGCATCATCAGCATCCGCTTGCGGGAGACCTTGGTACCGAGAACGGTCATCAGCGGGGCGCCGAACATGACACCGAGCGCGTAGCCGGTCACCAGGTACCCGGCGGTGGGGATGGAGACCCCGTAGTCGCCCGCGACCTGGGGCAGCAAGCCCATGATCACGAATTCTGTCGTTCCGATCCCGAAGGCCCCGATCGCGAGGGCCAGAAGCGCGAGAGGCATGGAGGGGTTACCTTCCCAGAAGATTGCAGGAGCGCTTTGCGTGCGCCCACAATAATTGCACACGCGGGCTATGAGCAAGCGCCGTCAATTGCGATGCTGCTCTATCCTGGGTGTCAGCCGCTCCGGGACGGAGGAAACGCCAATGACAGCGACGGACCCCGCGCTCACCGCGCTCGCCCAGGGCTGGTGCGCCCTTTCCCTGCTGCACGGGAGGATCGAGGGCCACATCGAGCGCGCCCTGCAGGCCAAGCACGACCTCAGCGCGCGGGAGTACTCCCTGCTGGACGTGCTCAGCCGACAGCACGACGGGGACGGAGGCCATCTGCAGATGAAGCAGGTCGCCGACGCGGTCGTGCTCAGCCAGAGCGCCACCACCCGTCTGGTCACCCGCCTTGAGGACCGCGGGCTCCTGGAGCGCTATCTGTGCCCCACCGACCGCCGGGGCATCTACACGAACGTCACCGAGGCGGGCCTCGAGTTGCTGAAAGCGGCGCGGCCGACCAATGACGCCGCCCTGCGCGAGGCTCTGGACGAGGCGGCGAAGAACCCCGAGCTGGCCCCGCTGGTCCGGGTGGTCGAGACGCTGAAGGCCCCGGTGCCCGCATAGGACGCTTCTGCGCCGGCCGTCTCTGCGTAGGGTGCGTCCATGGGAGATCTTGAGATACGTGCCGCCGTCGCCGACGACGTCCCGGCGATCGTCGGAATGCTCGCGGACGACCCCTTGGGCGCACAGCGCGAGTCACCGGACGACCTCGCCCCCTACCTGACCGCGCTGGAGCGGCTCAGCGCCGACCCGAACCAGCGTCTGGTCGTGGCGGCCCGGGAGGGCCGGGTCGTCGGCACGCTCCAGCTCACGATCATTCCCGGACTGTCCCGACGCGGTGCGACCAGGTCGGTCATCGAAGGCGTACGCATCCACGCCGATGAGCGCGGCAGCGGCCTGGGAACACAGCTCATCGAGTGGGCGATCGGCGAGTCCCGGGACTTGGGCTGCCAGTTGGTCCAGCTCACTTCCGACTCATCGCGCACCGACGCCCACCGCTTCTACGAGCGGCTCGGCTTCACGGCCTCCCACACGGGCTTCAAGCTCCAACTGTGACCGGCATGCGAGGGGCGCTCTGTTTCACGTGAAACAGAGC